>NZ_KV830971.1:0-283 GCF_001836945.1 Staphylococcus sp. HMSC062H10 | reverse complement strand
ATAAAAGAAGAAGCAAGTGCAAATAATTTAAGTGATACATCACAAGAAGCACAAGAGATTCAAGAAGCTAAAAGAGAAGCTCAAGCAGAAACGGATAAAAGTGCAGAAGTATCAAATGAAAAATCAAAAGCAGCGGCATTGAAGGCACAACAAGCAGCGATAAAAGAAGAAGCAAGTGTAAATAATTTAAGCGATACATCACAAGAGGCACAAGAGATTCAAGAAACTAAGAAAGAAGCTCAAGTAGAAACAGATAAAAGTGCAGCTGTATCAAATGAAGAAT
>NZ_KV830970.1:0-12943 GCF_001836945.1 Staphylococcus sp. HMSC062H10 | reverse complement strand
GCGTTGTATCTTCTTCAATCGTTTGTTGACCTTCGTTTTGACCGCTTACTTTTGGAAGTGTATCTTCTACAAAGTCAATGCCATTGTGTCCGCCAAATTGATAACTTGGTTTATCTTTATTTGTATCTTCTTCAATAATTTCAGTGTGCTTATTGAATCCGTGTATATGTGGCACACTGTCGAAGTCGATATCAATAATGTTACCGCCATGTTCATACTTAGGTTTGTCTTTTTCTGTATCTTCTTCAAATGATTGATTGCCAATATTTTGACCTTGAATTTGAGGTACGCTATCGAAGTCGATATCTACGATATTGCCACCTTGTTCATATTTAGGCTTGTCTTTTTCTGTATCTTCCTCGAATGACTGATCACCTTTATTTTGACCTTGAATTTGAGGTACACTATCGAAATCGATATCTACGATATTGCCACCTTGTTCATATTTAGGCTTATCTTCTTCTGTGTCTTCTTCAAATGATTGATTGCCAATATTTTGGCCACCTTCGTAACCTAATTCACTCTTAATATCAACATGACTATTTTCTTCGATTTCTTCAATCACGCCATAGTTACCGTGACCATTTTCAGTACCTAATCCAGAATGAGAAATATGATGATTGTTTTCAGTGATTTCCTCGATTGGTCCTTGTGCTTGACCATGTTCTTCAGGTAGTTCATCTACTAGTTCAATCAGATTACTTTCAGTTGTATATTCTTTCGTATCTTCAACTGTTGTATGGTCGCTCACTGCGCCAGTTACAATACCTTTTGTAGACTCTTCGTCAAATTCAACTAAGTTAGACTCAGTAGTAACCTGTCCACCACCTGGGTTTGTATCTTCTTCATATTCAACAACATTAGCATGATGTTTTGAATTTTCATGTGTCGATTCTTCAAAGTCAATTGGATTTGATTCCTCAGAGGACTCAGTGTATCCTCCAACGTGACCCGCTTCGCTATCCACAGCAGTATGGTAATCGATATCAATAGCTGATGAATCCGTTTCTTCTATTGTTTCAATGTATCCATCAACATAACCACCTTCACCATCTATAGCTGTGTGGTAATCAATGTCAAGCGGTGTATTGTCTTGATTTTCTTCTGTTTCAATAATTTGCTTGGCATCGTACTGCCCGCTCATAGTTCCTTTTGCAGTATCTTCTTTATATTCAAAATCATTATTTTGAATAATTTGTCCATTTTTACCATTGCCATCAGCTTTATTGCTATATAAAACTAAACCATTATCCCAAGTTAAACGATATCCCCCATAAACATAGTAAGATTTATATGCTCGTTCTGGATACCCATATAATTCAGTTCTAAAATTAACCTGATCTGACCCTTGCAAATATTCACCTGTATAATGAATGACATACGTTTTATCCAACTTATCTAAATTCAATGAGTAACTACCATTGTCTTGCACACTCAATTTTCCATTCATTTCATTTGTTACATCTTTGAATTTGTTAGTATCTGATGTATTTGCATAAACACTTTGTGGCAATTCATCTTTTTTCCCTAGATATTCATATACTTTAACAGTAGGTTGTCCACCATCTAAATTACTACCTTCAGTCAACGTCCCTGTTACTGATACAGTGTTTGACTGGTTTCCATTCATTGGCTTAATATAAGCTATATGTGTAAATTTATTAGATTCTTTATTAAATGTTTCAATTGATCCATTTACATTTGTATAACTATTGCTAACACCTGGATTATAAACAACTGGTATTGTTTTTTCTGTTTCTTCACCATTTAATTTAGAAGTAATCTTTTGTTCTCCATTGCTTTGTACAGTTTTAGGGTCAATAAATAAGTTGATTTCTAAATTAGCTGTTACCTCTACCTTGTGTTCAATTTCGTTAGTAAATGTATATCTTATGTTACCATTCCCTAAAATCTCACCTGTAGCCATTACAACTGAGCCATTTTTAATCTCTGGTACCTTTCTAGCTGTTGAAACCCCATAAGTATTTACATTATTTGATAATGTAAAATCAAAATAATCTCCTCTTTTTAATCCATCTGCGAATTTCAATTTGTATTTCAATACGACACGTTGACCAGCATGTGGCTCTACTTTATTTCCTTGAGGTGCCTCAATCGAACCACTTTCTACTGTAACTTTACTTGTCACATCTGTACCTTTGACTTCTGAAACGCCCATACCTTCCTTAGCTTCCACTACATCTGCTGATCTTGTCACACGTGGTTTACTTTCTGATACTGTTCTTGGCTGTGCCACTTCAACTTGTGTTTCTGCCACTTGATTTTGTGTAGCCTTTTTAGGTATTAAATCTACTTGTCTTTGATCTCCGCTATTGTCTTGAGATTGTGTCGTTTCCTTAACTTGAGGTTTCGCTTCTTCCTTAACTACCTCTTCTTTAACTTTTTCTACATTTGCTGGTTGTGCAGTTTGTGGTGCTTGTACTGCTTTTGGTGCTTCTTCAGTTGTTACTTGTGTTGCGTTTGACGGTTGTTCTGTTACTGTTGCGTTATATGATTGAGTTTCTTCTATATGATTAACGTTAGTTGTAGTTGTTTGTGTTTCGCTTACTTTATTATCAGTAGTTGAATTCCCATTTTCTTCTACTGTAGTTGTCTTTTGTTCTGATGCTGCAGCTTCTTTGTCTTGTCCCATCCCAACAACGATCATTGTTCCTAAGAATACTGATGCTGCTCCCAATTTATGTTTTCTAATGCCGTACCTAAGATTGTTTTTCACTATAATATCTCCCTTTAAATGCAAAATTCATTAATTTTTTTAAACTTAATAAATGCAAGTCTATATTGTTCGGTTTTTAAAAGCAATACAAAAAAGCGAGTTAATGAAAAGTTAAGATTGTCATTAATTTTATGTTAATTGATAATTTTATTATTTGAAATATACCTATAAATTGTATTCAAGTCGTCAGAAACCCTTGTCACACAAGGCTTGTATTTTTTATACTTATTTTTTAAATTAAATTCATCATTATCTAATTTAAAACAATATACTTAACGTTTCATAATTATCGCCTGTACAATACGCACAAAAACATGTCTTGAAACGCCTTTCATTACACTAAAATGCCCAATATAATTTTTATATCGTTCGGATTCTGAGTGTTTCAGACGATTTTCTGCATAAAAATAAACGTGTTTCAAGGCAATATATTGTAATTACCTAAAAACACGTTTACTTAATATTTAGTTAAACAAATAAGCTGATGAATAAAATGAAAATGATACCCGAAACGGAAATAATCGTTTCTAATAATGACCATGTTAAGAATGTTTCTTTTACAGTTAAACCAAAATATTCTTTAAACATCCAAAATCCTGCGTCATTTACATGAGACAAAATCACACTACCTGCACCTATCGCAAGTACAACTAATGCAACATTTACATCTGATGATTGTAATAATGGTAAGACAATACCTGTAGTTGAAATCGCAGCTACTGTAGCCGAACCTAATGCGATACGTAGCACAGCTGCAACAATCCACGCTAGCAAAATCGGCGACATCTCTGTACCTTCAAACATTTTAGCAATTGTATTTCCAACACCACCGTCAATTAATACTTGTTTAAATGTACCGCCACCGCCAATGATTAATAACATCATACCAATTGGATAAATCGCGTTCGTCACTGATTCCATAATATGATTCATCTTACGTTTTCTCATTAATCCCATCGTAACGATTGCAAATAATACTGCTATTAGCATGGCTGTCCCTGCTGTTCCTATCATATAAATGATAGATTCAAATAGATTTGTAGGTTTGTCGTGCCCAGTTACAAGTTGCGTTATCGTAGACACTAACATTAATATAACTGGTAATGTTGCTGTTAATAAACTCATACCAAATCCTGGCATCTCTTGATCCGTAAATTCTTTTTGTGCACCTAACGCTGAAATATCGCCTTCTCGTGTATACGCAGACGGAATCATTTTTTGTGCAATTTTGTTAAATATAGGTCCTGCAATGAGTGTAACTGGAATGGCAATGATCATACCGTATAGTAATACATCTCCAACATTTGCCTTTAATTCTTTTGCGATGACTACCGGTCCTGGATGTGGTGGTAAAAAGCCATGTGTCACTGATAAAGCTGTTACCATAGGTAGTCCTAGTTTTAACACTGAAACATTTGCGCGTTTTGCTACTGTAAATACTAATGGAATCAGTAAGACTAAACCTACTTCAAAGAACAATGCAATCCCGACGATAAATGCTGCAACAAGCATTGCCCATTGTACATGTTTTTGACCAAATTTTTGATTCAACGTGTCTGCAATTCGAGTTGCACCACCACCATCAGCAAGTAATTTCCCAAGTATGGCACCTAAACCGAATATCAGTGCAATGTGGCCGAGCGTACTGCCCATCCCTTTCTCAATCGTCTCCATAATTTTAGTCAATGGTATACCTAGCATTAACGCTGTAATCATCGATGTGATAATTAATGAAATAAATGTATTTAATTTAAACCCAATAATTAATACTAATAAAATAACGATACCTAAAACAACACTGATTAACGGCCATATTTCGTTAAACATGACATTCCCCTCTTTCTCTTTTCAATAGAATGTAACACCGTCGTCGCGCACATATTCGACATAATATATAGTAGTCATGGCACAACAACTTTATCTAAGATGCTTGAGTGACGTATTTATTGTGTTTTATTTTCAGCCATATGTTGGCGTTGAAAATCTGCAATTTGTTCATAATTCTCTGTTAAAGAACGACTTAAATTGATAAAAATGGATACGAGCTCTTGATAAACAGCGACATTTTCTTTAATCGGCGTATGATTGTTTGTGGCACCGACCATCGATGAAATGATTGAAAAATCTTCAATGTCATCTACAGCTTTAAGTCCGAGTACGCAGGCACCTAAGCATGAACTTTCATAACTTTCAGGAACCACTAACTCTGTGTCAAATATATCTGACATCATTTGACGCCATACTTCACTTTTCGCAAAACCACCTGTTGCTTTTATCATCTTAGGTGTTTCATTCATTACTTCAATAAGCGCAAGATAGACGGTATACAAATTGTAAAGAACACCTTCTAATGCAGCGCGAATCATATGTTCTTTTTTATGAGATAAAGTTAAACCGAAGAATGAACCTCTTGCATTTGCGTTCCAAAGCGGTGCACGTTCTCCTGCTAAATATGGATGAAATATCAAACCATCTGCACCTGGTTTTACACGCTTTGCAATTTGAGTTAAAACATCATAAGGATCAACACCGAGACGTTTCGCAGTTTCGACTTCGCTTGCTAACAACTCATCGCGCAACCATCTCAATACGACACCGCCATTATTTACAGGGCCTCCAATGACGTAGTGGTCCTCTGTTAAGACATAACAAAATATGCTACCTTTATAATCAGTACGTGGTTTATCTATCACAGTACGAATCGCCCCAGATGTACCGATTGTGACAGCAACTTCTCCTTTACCAACACTATTGACACCCAAATTAGAAAGGACCCCATCACTCGCACCAATAACAAACGGTGTATCTTCATTAAGCCCCATTAATGTTGCATAACGTTCTTTCATGCCTTTCATCACATACGTTGTTGGCACTAATTCCGGCAACATTTCCTCGGAAATACCAAGCAATTCTAATGCCCCAACATCCCAATCTAATGTTTCTAAATTAAACATCCCTGTTGCGGAAGCCATTGAATAATCAATGATATATCTATCAAACAAATGATAGAAAATGTATGTTTTAATATCTGCAAACTTAGCAGTACGTTGAAATACATCTTGCCATTCATGTTTCATCCAAAAAATCTTCGCTAATGGCGACATAGGATGAATAGGCGTACCTGTTCGCTGATAAATCGCATTGCCATCATGCACTTCATTTATTACTGTTGCATATTTTGCAGCGCGGTTATCTGCCCAAGTAATATTATTTGTTAATCTTTGATGTTGCTGATCCATCGCAATCAAGCTATGCATTTGCGCACTAAATGACACAAATTTAATATTATCTTGATTAACTTTCGATTCCCTCATTATGTATTTAATTGTCATTAATACCGCATCAAATAATTCATCTGGGTTTTCTTCTGAGACATCAACGTTTGGTGTGTGTAAATCATAGCCGATTTGATGTTTCATGATGAAAGTTCCATTTTCATCATATAAGACTGACTTGGTACTCGTCGTTCCAATGTCGACACCAATCATATATTTCATGACAAATCCTTCTTTCTTTCATTTTAATTCAACCAAAATCCTTCAATATCTTTACCAACATCGTCGAAATTTAAATGAAACGCTTCTTTCAAAATTTGACTGTCGTATTGTTCCACTGCATCAATAAACACTTGATGATTATGATGTATGCGTTCAAAATCTTGCGGGTTTTGTTGCATACGTTGTCGCATGGATGTTAAAACGAGTGCCATCATTACTGGTTTTAAATGACTCCAAAATGAGTTTAAATATTGATGATTAGATGCTTTGATTAATGTTTCATGAAATTCAAAGTCATGCTTCGTAAATGATTCTGCATCCTCAAATTTTACTGCCACTTTCATCATTTCAAGTTGTTTCTTCATTTCTTTTACGATAGGTAGTCGCTCTTGATTTTTAACTCTTGAAAATGCAAAAGACTCTAGCATCAGTCGCAAATCGTACATTTCTTTCTTTTCTTGTTCCCCAAACAGCAACACATGTGCACCCATTCTTTCTAATTGGATGAGTTGATTTTGTTGCAATAATTTAAATGCATCTCGAATTGGCGAACGACTCACATTAAATTGCTTTGCCATTTGATTTTCTGTGAGTAACGTACCTTCAGCTATGTGACCATTCACAATGCCTAAGCGTAATTCTGCTGCGATTCCTTCTCCAGTTGTCATACCTTCCAACCATTTTTCTGGATATCCATACATTATCAAAGTCACTCCTTCATTACACGACATACTTGTATACAAGTATGTTAATATAGTTCTCAAGTGTTTGCAAGCGCTTTCTTTATGCGTACTAAAATAGTGACCACCCCTTTTCGATGTAAATCTAAAGGGAATGGTCACTATCACACGAATGATTTAATTGTTATTTTTAGTGCGGGGTACTTCTAGTTGTTCTGTACTCATATGCGCTTTAGGTACTTCAATGCAATAATGCGTTTCATGACAGTTCGGACATTCAAATCGACGTGTTGTCGCTGTATGTTTCGCTTTGATAACTGCCCACAAAGATGGTGAGAATATATGCTGGCAGTTAGGACATAAATAGGCAACCTTTTGTTGGTAATAAAAAGTAACACCAATGCCATACCCAATCATAAATGGTAAAGCAATTAAGAACGGCCATTTGTTTTTCATCAAGATTGAACTCATAATGCTAGAATATTGAATTATTCCTATAATACCAGCACTAATCCAAATGTTACGACGAATACTTTTCATTTCAGCTGATTTACTCATGACATGCTCTATGTCTTTTAAGTGTGTGATTGGAGACGTCGACGCTTCATTTACGTAATATTGAACATTTTTAATTTTGTTTAATACCGCTTGTTGCTGTTTGACTTGTTGGTTAATTTCTTGTTGTTTCATAGTTAGTAAAGTATTGAGTGTCTTCAAAGTACCTTCACCTTTTAGCAACATATCTATATCGCTTAACGCACAACCTAAATCTTTAAGCAATAAGATTAACTCTAATGTTTGTCGCTGTTGTTCTGTATACACACGACGCTTTCCTTCTGTAAATCCTTGTGGTTTCAAAATACCTTTGCGATCATAATATTGAATCGTTCGTGTTGTCACATTGCATAATTTTGCGAGTTCTCCAGTCGAATAGTTAGACATAGATTCCACCTCCTATAATTACCATAGTTGATGACCCGACGTCACGAGCAAGTACAATTTCCACATTTTAAAGAAATTTATTATACTTGGCGTCTTATTTTTATGATTTCGTACCATGTTGATTTACAAAACCACTCAAATTAAGCAACACTCCTAGTAAACGTCTACTCAGTTATTTCAGAATGAATTTGTTGTAATTTATTTTCAACTTCAGTAATCTCTGTCGCACATTCTTTCAATAAATCTCGATACTTTTCCGTCTCTGCCTTGTTTTTATAACGTATTTTATGTTCTAAACTTGCCCACATATCCATACCTATTGTTCTAATTTGAATTTCAACAGGCAATACCTCAACGCGTTCTGCTAAAAAGACTGGAATGGATACAACGATATGTAAACTGCGGTAACCATTTTCTTTAGGGTGCTGAATATAATCTTTACGTTTTATCAATTGTACGTCTTCTTGTTTAAGCAACATCTCTTCAATCAAATAAATATCATCTAAGTAATTACATACTACGCGAATTCCGGCAATATCCAGTATGTGTTCTTTGGCAGTTTCTGCGCTAATCTGTAATCCTTTACGATTAAGCTTTTCTATTAAACTACGCATTTCTTTCACACGTCGCTCCATATGATGTATAGGATTGTGTTTATAAATGTGATTGAAATTGTCATCTAAAATACTCAGTTTTGTGCTTATTTCCTTTAGTGCTGATGAATAAATATGATCTAACTCTACGAAACCTAATAACGTATCAAATGCTTCATCACCATTTTCAAATTTACTTAAACTATTTTTAAAATCATGTCGCAAATCCTCTAAATATAGTGATGGTTTTCGATCTACATACATTTTTATACTTACCTCCGATATATAATCATCTTTATTGTACCTAACATTTTATTAAGATAATACTAATACACTATCGAACTTTGGGCTGATACTGAAACAGCACAAAGAAACTCAAACAATTCGAATTATGTATCAAAACCTTCAATTATAGGAAGTAATTTTAAAATGATTTAACGCAAAAAAACACCTGTTACCGTTATATAGGTACAAGTGCTTAATTGATAGAGATGTTATACGTCTTTAAATGATTCCACAACTTTTGGATGCGGACCATCCATAAGCGGTTCTCTTTGTCGAATGCCACCACTTTGGTTGCCAATTGATTCGCTATCAAAGTACGATTTATCTTGATTTGATTGTTCTTGAATATGTTCTTCATTATCAGTTGTTGCATATTCACTATCCACCTCTGGTTTTTCCATTGTTGCTGTATGGAATTGTACGAAGTTCTCTTCTTCTAATGCTTTGATTTCTTCTTTCGATAACGCTCGATACCAATCTTTCGCTTTTTTCGCCGCAATAGGAACAACATCTTTTTCAAGATATCCTTCTTTTAACATTGCATTCGCAATTTCTATCGCTTTTTGCCGTTTAATTACTTCAAATTCTTTCCATTTTTCGGGGTAACCTTTCATTGTAAAGGGCATTTCCTTAACCTCCAATATGTTATAATTCATGTTATATACCACCATAATTATAAAATGAAACATATTAAACACAATTTTTTAGACTCCCGTCATAATAACTTCAGACAAACGTTAGTCTGACCTGATAAATATTTTATTTTAAACGTTCTTGTCTCTCTCACGAAAACCATTGTGTTGAATATTCATCATTGCTGATTGAATATAATTATACTGTGGTAAATCTGGTAATATCTTTATTTCTAATTCTGTATTTAATTCTAAATGCTTAGCGATGTTTTCAAATGTTGCTAAATACTCGCCCATTAATTGTTCATTTATTGTAAGTCTATCTTCATTAGCCATGGCTCTATTTAACATAAAACTAATTTCTTCTAATGCGAATAAGCTAGGATAATAATTTTGAATCAATGTCTTATCACTAAATAATTCACCATTAGCTGCATTATAAACTTGCGTCATGTTATTTAATTTCACAGATAGGTTCATAGCTGTGTTTTTTTGATATACATCATCTTTA
This sequence comes from Staphylococcus sp. HMSC062H10, assembly GCF_001836945.1. Taxonomy (NCBI): domain Bacteria; kingdom Bacillati; phylum Bacillota; class Bacilli; order Caryophanales; family Staphylococcaceae; genus Staphylococcus; species Staphylococcus sp. HMSC062H10. The sequence goes on along the minus strand of NZ_KV830970.1, from coordinate 3,066 downwards.
TATTGGTTTTCAGAAAATAAATAATGGAAGAGCGTTGCTTCTTTACGAACAACTTCAGCCATTACATAAGGAAGCAATGCGGATGCGGTACGTTGCCCAAGGACAAATAAACCTATGATTGCAATCACAATCCCCATTGCAACGTCAATAACTCTTGGAAACGCAATGTTAATTGTTAAGTTCTGTGATGCTAATCCGTTCATTAAAATAACTTGGATTGTAATAAAAACTACTGCAATTGTATAATTTGCTCCCACCAACGCTTCAGTAAATAATGCTGCAATGCCCATTAAAATTACTGCAACAGGTGTTGGTATTGAAAACAACAATATAACTGAAAGTACTAGCACACCTAAAATGGTGCCTAATCCACGTGCCATACCTCTCTCAATTGCATGTATAGTTGATGTTCCTAATAATACTGTATGTGCGGATAAAGGTATCCAGTATGCTTTTTCAAAATCGAACATTAACGCGATAAATATCGCTATCATCATAATCGCTGCATACCTCAATGTATTTCTAAACACGATTGAATCTAATGTTAAATTTTGATAAATACGCTTACTATATAAAGGTTTTCGCATGTCTGTTTCATACGCAATACGCGCTTCATTTGCATGCACCATTTCGTCAATTTTCAAGATATGGTTGAATAAATTTTGAAATTCTTCTGATACTGTCACTTCTTTTCGCCAATATCTTACATTTTCATCACTATTATCTAGTTGTGCAATGATATGATCCATCATTTCAATTAACTCATCTGGCAATGGTCTAATTTGTTTAGCGTTCAACTCTAACAGTTCAGAATAAATCCCTTGGGCAGATGTGTGTAATAATAATAATTTTTGGAAACGTCTACTTAATTTATCGTTACTTGAAGTAGAAGTGATGAGTAGTTTATCCGACGCTTTAAAACTATCCACCGCTGTTTTTGCTACTTGTGAAAATGCAGATTTATCATTGTAAGCATGCAATAACTTAGATATGAGTTTAAAATCGTTTTGAATGGCTTGTTCTTCAGCTTTGTTTTTAGACAATAAGATTGTGATGAGTACCATCATAGTGGCAAGTACACCACCTACTAAAATCGCAAAGCCTCTATATAATGCTTCTTCAGGTGCTATAGGTAAGTTAATGGGTAAACTGAATGTCACAATGAAGAATGTCGATGACGGTCCAGCAATTTTCAAGGCGGTAAATATATAAAATGGTATAACCGTAACAATTAATAATGTCATTCCAAAAACGAGCGGCGTTGTGGCTGTTAGCGTACCAAGTATCATGCATATTGCAAACGCTAAATTACAAATTATTACAGTTCGCAGCTTAGATCGCGACGGACCTTTAAAAACGTAGATATGTGCTAGAGTTCCGGTTGCAACTAATAATCCAAATTGGAAATTACCACATAAGTAACCGATGATTGCAGGAATAATCATTAACAGTCCTTGTCTTATCCCTTTATAAAAGTCTAAGTTAAGTCGATTAATTTTTATAAGTGATGTCAAAAAGATGTCATTTCGACTTCTCCCTTCCTCGTCAAAATATTTCCATAATCATTTTATTAGCATAGTTAATTTGAGTATGTTGCTATAAATTTTATTTGTGCAACATATGTCATTATAACACCTTATGCTCAATTATCTAAATTTAAAAACTTTTAAAGTCCAATTAAATTTATTTTATAATGTTATTTAACATCGGTGAACCTATTGGTCGCCCAACTTTGAGCGAGTTAAAATTTATTTGTGACATGTTGAGATTATTTTAGTGAATTATACATTTAGGGTTAGAAATACATTCACATAGACTTAGTGTCTATTTACTTCATATTATTCCTAAGGTTCAAGATCCAAACGATAGTGAATTTAAGAAAGTTTATAAAACATATTTGCCTCATAAGCTTGAATAGTTCCTATATTCGTTATTTAAAATGACATTCGATGTCAGTTCATTTCTTAAAATATCGAAAGATGATTACGTATAATATATATAGTGACGTATTTACAAATAATGGCAGTAAGCAGTACAAAATGATTACACAAAAATTTCCTTCTACTCGATAAATTAAGAAGTATAAAATAATTAAAAAAATACTTATAATTAGACCTATAAGAGGCAAAATTCTAATATATTTCTCTAAGTTTTCCTTCATATGTATAACCTCCTAAAATTTATATGTACTTTTACAAGCGTTACCTGACTAATGTTTTAAAACTTTATTTCTTCTACATATATTATTTTAATAACTTCCCGTTCATCTTAAACCATATCTGTTTTAAAATTTTTCAATTTCGACGTAAAAAAAGCAATAAGCCCCAACTATGTGAAAGCTTATTGCATGTTTAAATTATTTTTCTATTGCTTTATCATCACTAACAATTAAAGGTTGATCTGGTTTCACATAGAACCACATAATCACAGCGATTACTGCTGGAACGATTAACAATTGGAATGTCATTGTCCAACCTAAATGTTCTACGAATAGACCTGCTAATAGCGGACTGATTAATGCACCTATATTACCCCATAAGTTCATCCACCCTGATACTGTACCAGAGAAGTTACGTCCTAAGTCAGTTGCTGCAGCCCAACTCATACCCATTGAAATACCGATACCACCAAGACCTAGTGATAACCAGAAAATACTTACATATAAATTTCCTGTACGTACAGCAAAGATAATTGAAACTGCAAATACAATAAATCCTGCGATTGCAATGACACCTCTAGCTACGAATTTTGAACGACCTAATCCTAATACACGGTCAGAAATTGCACCTGCTGATAAGATTAAGAAGAACATTAATAACCAAGGTAATGAACTAATGCTCATTTCTTTAAAGTTAACGTGGAATACTTCTGTTAAATACGTCGGTAACCAAATTAAGAATAATGTAATGATAAATTGTACAACAAAGTATTGAATTGCAATTGCATAGAAGCTAAAACGTTTAAAGAAATCATTCCATGGTGGTGATGACTTTTCAGTAGCTACGATATCACGATTTTCCATAATGAAACGTTTGAATCGTCTACACTTAATTGGACAAATTCTAT
>NZ_KV830969.1:17913-42694 GCF_001836945.1 Staphylococcus sp. HMSC062H10 | reverse complement strand
AAATAAATTTTGCGAAAATATCATTTCTGTCCCATTCCCGTAGAAGAACATCATATAATGCTGAAAATGGTTTGAGTTAAAACGAATATCAAGCTCGTCTGATTCAGTCACAAAATTGTCTTGTTATACTTGTCACCTATCATATATAGACCGTGGTATGATTAAATTGGGGATGATAAAGGAGGTTAATAAATATGAAGATTAATACTACAGGTGGTCAAATTCATGGTATTACACAAGATGGTTTAGATATCTTCTTAGGCATTCCTTATGCAGAACCACCAGTTCATGACAATCGCTTTAAACATTCTACGTTAAAAACACAATGGTCAGAGCCAATTGATGCAACTGAAATACAACCCATCCCACCGCAACCAGACAACAAATTAGAAGATTTTTTCTCCTCACAATCTGCAACTTTTACTGAACATGAAGACTGTTTATATTTAAATGTTTGGAAACAACATAATGATCAGACGAAGAAACCTGTCATCATTTATTTTTATGGTGGTAGTTTTGAAAATGGTCATGGTACAACTGAACTCTATCAACCGGCACATTTAGTACAAAATAACGACATTATCGTTATTACATGCAATTATCGTTTAGGCGCATTAGGATATTTAGACTGGTCATATTTTAATAAAGATTTTCATTCCAATAATGGACTTTCAGATCAAATCAATGTCATAAAATGGGTGCATCAATTTATTGAATCCTTCGGTGGCGACGCTAATAACATTACTTTAATGGGTCAGTCTGCAGGCAGTATGAGCATTTTGACTTTACTTAAAATACCTGACATTGAGCCATACTTCCATAAAGTCATTCTGCTAAGTGGCGCACTACGATTAGACACCCTTGAGAGTGCACGCAATAAAGCACAACATTTCCAAAAAATGATGCGCGATTATTTAGATACAGATGATGTTACGTCATTATCGACAGATGATATTCTTATGCTGATGGCGAAGCTAAAACAATCTCGAGGACCTTCTAAAGGGCTTGATTTAATATATGCACCTATTAAAACAGATTATATACAAAATAATTATCCAACAATGAAACCAATTTTTGCATGTTATACAAAAGATGAAGGCGATATTTATATTACTAGTGAACAGAAAAAATTATCGCCGCAACGCTTTATCGACATTATGGAATTAAATGATATTCCTTTAAAATACGAAGATGTTCAGACGGCGAAGCAACAATCTTTAGCGATTACACATTGTTATTTCAAACAGCCGATGAAGCAATTTTTACAACAACTCAATATACAAGATTCAAACGCACAACTATGGCTTGCTGAATTTGCATGGCATGATACTTCTAGCACACACTATCGCAGTGCTTACCATATTCTAGATATGGTATTTTGGTTCGGAAACTTACAAATATTAGCAGCACATCAATATCCAACAACTACTCACCTTAAATTTTTAAGTCGACAAATGCAAAATGATTTAGCTAATTTTGCTAAAAGCGGTAAAATGCCTTGGCCGATGTATCATAATGAACGTCGCTATTATCGCACATATCAATAACGTTATCGCATCTAAAAAAGCACACCTGAATTTGATAGCAGGCGTGCTTTTCATATGAGAATTATGATGATTTGAATGTTTTAGCATAATGATTATTTTTCAATGTGAAAACAACGATTAATCCTAATGTGCCAATGATGGCACTCGTATACGTGATAGCTTGAACAGAAACATGTGTCATGACCAAGCCTCCAATAATGCCTCCAACACCAATACCAGCGTTTAAACTAGACATGTTCCAACTCATTACTTGGCTTGTGTCGCCTTCAACGTGTTGAATCACACCGCTTTGTACTGCTGGATTAGTACTCCATTGCATGATATTCCATATAAACAGTCCTGCTAACAATAGACCTGAACCAGGTAAGATTAAATTCATAAGTAACATCATGACGATAAAAATAGAAACAGAAATCATTAACCAACGCTTACTTGTAATTTTATCGGAGAATATACCACCTAATGATGTTCCAATAACGCCAGCGATTCCATTTACTAGAAGTGCTAATGAAACGAATGACATATCATGACCATTAGATAAAATAAGTGGATTTATAAAGACGAATGTCACTGAGTTTGCAATCAATACTAAAAACGTAATAATTAAATATTTTGCTACTTCAGCAGGTCTTAATATTTTCGAAGTAACATGATTTTCATGAGATGGTGCCTCATGATTCACAGGGCCTCGTTGTATTTCCTGATCCTTCGGTAAATAGATCATCATCAAGAAGCCAACAATAACACTCACAATAATTAAGAATAGAAATGTATAGCGCCAACCTACTAAATCGCCGATAACCGTTCCAATTGGTACACCAAAAACATTGGCACCACTAAACCCTGTATAGACAAGTCCAATCATTTTGCCACGATTTTCAGGTGCTGATAACATCGCTGTAATAGCTAATACTTTTACGATAATTAGTGCTGCTGCTGCAGATGAGATAATTCTACCAACTACTAATATTGAAAAATTTGGCGCTACAGCAATAATGCCATTACCAATGATAAATATAAGTAATGTCCATAATAATACAGGTCTTGATGAAAAACGGTTCGTTAATTTAACCAGAATAGGTCCACATATCGCAAATGTTAAAGCGTACATTGTCACTAATTGACCAACGACAGCTTCTGATACATGTAAGTCCTGACTCATCAAGTTCATAATTCCTGCAACCATCATTTCAACCATTCCTACTATGAAAATACTTAAAATGAAAGTAAATAAACGCATGATTGACATTTTAAAACTCCTTTCAAACAAAATTTCCGATATTCATTTCCCTTAGAATAGCGATTTATTAAAAAATGTGTACAACACAAATTTATTTATAACCGTTCTATTATATAATATTTTGCTTTAATTTTCTGTCCTTAATTGGAAAATTATTGAAATTGTTTTTCAGTATTTGAAAAATTAACACAAGTATGTCATTTAATAATTATGTATAATTACTTCAGTTTCAATAATGGCTCCAAAAAAGCACGCACGCTTTATATGTCAGTACAGATAACTGACTACAAAGTATGCGTGCCTTTATGAATATTTTCGCTGCACTAAATAATAACATTACTATATGTGCATCACTTCATTTCCAATTAAAACTAATGCCTAAATCTGATGCGGTAAAATCTATCATGACTCACTCTTAACATCCGTATTTCGTGCTACTAATTGATGTCTTGCATTGAAAAATTGACCATAGCTTAAATATGTCGCAATCAAAGCAGACATAATGGTCGCAGTTGTATGAATAAACACGACTAACAATTGAAATTTAATCGCTTGTAAAGGTGGTACGCCACCAATAATTAAGCCTGTCATCATACCAGGAATCGACACAAGCCCATATGTTTTAACTGAATCAATTGTTGGCACTATAGCTAAACGAATACTTTCACGTATTGCACCTTTAGAAGCCAATTTAGGTGTAGCTGCAAGTGATAATTTAGATTCAATATTAGTACCATCTTGTACGAATGCACGATCTAAATTTTGGTAAGCTAAATTAATTGCAATCAAGCCATTATTTGCAAGCATGCCGCCGATAGGTATAACTTCATTGGCTGTAAATTGAATGGCCCCTGTCGCAATAGTACCTGCAAGCGGTAATGCCGTTCCAACAAAGATAGCCACAAAGGAAATCAAAAAGACATGGTGCATGACAGGTGATGATCGACTAATCGTATTCCATGATGCGTTTACAATAATGACAAATACACATAATACTAATAGCCATTTGTCATTAATTTTAAAAATATAGTGCAGTAAGAATCCTAAAATGATTAATTGTACGACCGCACGTACTGTCGCCACAATCAAATCTTTAATAATATGTAGGCCTTCTTTATAAGAAATAATAATTGGAATAACTAATAGCAATGCCGTCAGTCCTAATGCCGTATTACTCATGTTGGTTCAACTCCTCTGTATTAGAAATTTGACCATCAACAATGGTTATACGCTTTTGAAAGTGTCGCATACTTTGGTCATCGCTGTGGGTAATCCACATAATGGCCACGCCTTGATCTGCTAATTTAAAAATGATATTTTCTATTTTTTCTTTATTATTAATATCTAACGCACTTGTTGATTCATCTAATAGAAGGATGTCTGGGGTATACATTAATTGGCGTGCAATCGCGATCCTTTGACGCTCGCCACCTGACATATGTTCTATTTTAGAACTTAATTGATAGTGTCCTAATCCTACATCTTTAATTAATTGCTTAGCACGTTTTTTATCAAATTTATCATTACGCGCAAGAGACGGAAAAATCATATTGTCTTCAATCGTTTCACCAAACAAATCGCTTTGTTGCATTAAATAGCTAATGTGTCGACGTAGTATTTCTGGTTCGTAATCATCATATGGTTTACCTTTAAAGTAAAGCGTTCCACTGGTTGGGCTAATTAAATTACATATTAATTTTTGAAATGTACTTTTACCACTACCTGAAGGACCAATAATTGCAATGGTTTCACCTTTATCTACTTTTAAATTAATATGATTTAGTATGACTCTATCACTTGCCTCATACACTAAATCTTTTATCTCTAACAACATATTTACCCCTCCTCGTATCATGAGTTATTTTGATATAATAGGGTAATCCTTTTCTTGAATAGTGTGCTTACCTATAAGTCGACCTAGTCAATGCTTATTACCCCTTAAAATCGCTCTAATAAAACATATCAAATATAGTATTCCCATTTTTGAAAAATTTAGTGCCATTTCATTCTGGAAAATTTTTTTAATATTTATGTAAAAATTGAAGTACACTGCAGTGACTTAGTCTCATCTTTTTAAAAATAAAAAGCCTTTAACATGACATCTCATGCTAACTAAGCATCTAACTTAGTTCTTGCATGACATCATATTAAAGACTTTCTTTATTATTTGTGGATTTGACTACCACATGATATTTTTATAAGTTTCATCATTCAATGAACGGACAATTTCAGTAACAAGACGGACAGAATTTTCATAATCATCTACATTGAGCACTGAAACATTAGAATGCATGTATCGCAGCGTAACACCGATTGTCATCGTTGGAATACCTTCATTTGCGACATGAATACTTCCCGCATCTGTACCTCCACCTGGTGTCGTATCCCATTGTACTTCGATGTTATGTTTCTTAGCTACATCTTTAATATGCTTGCGCAAACCTTGGTGCGCAATACTTGTAGCATCCATCATAATAACAACTGGACCACCGCCTAGTTTACTATCGCTCGTTTGACCTGACATACCTGGTGTATCATAAGCAATACCCACATCGACGGCTATCGCCAAATCTGGTTTAATCTTATTCGCTGCCACTTTCGCACCACGTAACCCAACTTCTTCTTGCACTGTGGCACCACTGTATAAGTTAATGCCAATATTTTCATCTTTTAAACGTTTTAATACCTCAACAGCTAATGCACAGCCATAGCGATTATCAAATGCTTTCGCAGTTAAATATTTATCATTTGTAAGCACTTCAAATTCACTATATGGCGTAACCATATTGCCTACTTCAACGCCAGCTTCTTCAGCTTCTTCCTTGCTACTAACACCAATATCTATAAACATATTTTTGATTTCCATTGGCTTTTTACGTTCTTCAGGCGTTAAGACATGCGGTGGTTTAGAACCGATGATACCTCTAATTTCTTTACCCGAATCTGTTGTAATCGTTACTTTTTGAGATAGCATGACTTGATTCCACCATCCACCAACTGGCGTAAATGAAATAAAACCATGTTTATCAATCTTTGTTACCATAAAACCAACTTCATCCATATGACCAGAAATCATAATTGAGTATTGACCATTCTCAGCATTTTTCTTTCCAAAAATGCCACCCAAATTATCTTCAATAATCTGATCACTGACAGGCTCTATATAGTTACGCATTGCTTCTTTAACTTGCATTTCATAACCAGCAATGCCGTTTACATCTGTTAAATGTTTAAGTAATTTGACTGACTGATTCATGTTATTCATCCTCCTGTATTTCAACTTAAAACTATTGTATCACTAACTTTCAGAAAAACGTTCCCTACCGCTTTATCGTTTTCATGCTAAAATATTTTTAAAATTTTGTGAGAAATACACTTAAAAAACCTCATATCTTCAAAAAAAATGACAAAATTTAAATTTTTGAATAACATCATTTTTTAGTAAATGTTATAATTTCTTTATAATACAAATATCGAAAGAAGGCGACTGACTTTGAAAAAATTATGTTCATTAATTGTAGTAGCATTAGTTTGTGTCATTGCATTATCAGCTTGTGGTAAAGAACAAACCAAAACATATGAAGGTGATGTTAGTGGTAAACATGTACTAACTTCTATCACATATAAAGATGATAAAGTTTTAAAACAGTCTACAATCAACACAATTAAATATGACGATCTAGGTATGGATAAAGACGAAGCCAAAAAGTTATTCGCCAAATCTGAAAGTATTTTCAAAGACCTTAAAGGCGTAAAATACAAAGTAGACTATAAAGATAAAAAAGCAATTGAACACTTAGACATAGATTACACAGAAGTTGACATGAAAAAATTAAATAAACGTCTTGGTGTTTCAACTAAAGAAAATAAAGATATTAGTTTTGAAAAACTTGAAAAGCAATTAAAGCACAGAGGTTTAAAAGAAAAAGATAAAATGGACGACAAATAGTTTATAACATAAAAATGCCCTCAGATAAGACTATGGTTACAAACCTTAATTCATATTCTGAGGGCTTTAATATTTGAAATTCTTGTGTGACCAGCATCCACTACTAATATAAAATTATTTGCAGTAACGCTAAAATCCGCTGCTTTCATTTTCCCGAAATAAATAAGTTAACTAATGAGTTTTAATTTATAATCATGTATCGTTTGCAATTCACCATCGACTTTTCGATATACAATATGATCAGCAGTAATTTCTGTAGGGCTTGATACGCCAACAGCTGCTGCAATATTGAATAAGCCTTCATGCAAACTTGTTACATAGTTTGTAACACGATATTGCTTTTCTCCAACAATCAATGCTTTTTCTTTTTTCGCATCTGTCGTTGCAACACCTACAGGACATGTATTCATATGACATTGTTGACTCATAATACAACCGACACTAATCATCATCCCACGTGCAATATTAACAAAATCTGCACCTAAACCTAGTGCAATCGCAATTTTATCTGGTGTTACTAACTTACCAGATGCCGCCAATTTCACTTTATCTCGAATACCATATTTTTCTAACATGCCAGACACAATAGGTAGAGCTGTAAATAGCGGTAAGCCAACACCATCTTGTAATTCTTGGAATGTTGCACCAGTACCACCTTCACCACCATCAATCGTAATAAAGCTTGGATACTTATCTAGTTCCACCATCGTACGTACAAGTGTTTCAATTTCTGAAACTTTGCTTACTACAATTTTGAATCCTACTGGTTTTTGACCTAATTGCTGCAACTGATCGACGAAACGAATCAAATCTTCAGCATTATGAATAAATTCGTAACGGTTAGGTGAATTGATTGTTTTATAAGGTTCAACATTTCGGATTTTAGCAATTTCTTCGTTTACCTTTTCAGCTTCCATATGACCACCACGAGTCTTAGCACCTTGTGCCAACTTCAGCTCAAATGCGCGTACGTTAGATAACTGTGCAACCTCTTTAAATAAACCTTCACTAAAATTACCTTCTTTATCACGAACACCAAATAAACCGGGACCAATTTGGAAAATGATATCCCCATTACCTTTTAAATGATATTCTGATAAGCCACCTTCACCTGTATTCATCCAAGTGCCCGCTTTAGCTAGACCTTTAGATAAAGCTGTAATGGCATTTTTTCCTAAAGCGCCATAACTCATACCAGATTGTCCTACGATACGTTTTAAAATAAATGGATGTTTTAAATGTTCACCTAATTTTATTGCATGATCATCACTTAAGTAATACGGATCAATCTTTGTCGGTACACGATATTCTTCACGACTAAATAAACGCTCATTCGCGATTTTATAAATGAATGTTGATAACAATGTTGTATTATCTACTGAAATCTCATTACGTTGCATCGGAAACATTGTGTTCTGTATGTAAAAGCCGTCTTGATAATCTTTAGTAGTACCGAAGCTGGTCATACGAGAGTTATATTTTCCAGCCAAAACGATATTTTTATAATCATTACGTGAAAAAGGTTTCCCTTCATTATCCCCAGAAAATAAATACTGACGTAATTCCGGTCCCATTTTTTCTGAAATATATCTAATACGTGCTAATAAAGGATAATTCCTTAATACACTATGTTGTGATTGTCTTTTATCTTTAATTAACCAAATAAGCCCGATAACAATAACCGTAAGCATGAATCCTACAACGATAATGTTAACTATAAATTGCATGACTGTAAGAAACGTCATTACAATCCCTCCCCCAAAATTTCAATTCAATATTTATGATACACCTTACAAAATAAAACACAATGGAAGCGCTTCATTTTATAAAACAATTTTTTGATATGATTTTCATTTTAAATTTTAATGTATAAAACATACAATACAAAGTAATATGTGCTAAAGTATCTATATAATACAACTAATTAAGAGGTATACTATGTCAAATACAAATAAACATTACATAGAAGAAGAATACGCTACCGAACAATCGCGTTTTTTCAAACGTGATATTGGATTTATTTTCCTTTATATATTTTTGGTTAACATCTTGCCAATCATTATCGTCTTTTTAACTTTTGGGTTAGTAGCTGTATTCACTCAACAAGCCCCATGGGGTTTCTCTTTTCCTATTTCAATGAACATTAGCTATTTACTCGCAGTTATTATTTCACTAGCTATTTTTCGTCGGATGCATGAAGATGCGTTTATTCCGATGATACGTACGCAAATCGTTGCCAGTGCTAAATATAAATGGCATATTCTTATATCATTTACATTAAGTATCGTACTCTTTTTACTTTTAAATCATTTCGATATTTTCGCACTAAATGTAGATTCCTTTACTGTCTTTGACATTTACCCGCTCATTAGAGACTATGGTTCCATCAGTTTAATAGCTATATTTTCGTTAACCATTATATTAAATACTTTGATTTGTCAACTTATTTTCCGTCATATTTTAATTCAAGAATTAAGCAGATTAATACCTTTAAAGATTACAATAGTATTATCCGTTATCCTTGAAACACTGTACTATTATCCATACATTAATACATGGTGGGAATTCATTCCAGCATTGATACTAGCTAGTAGTGCGACTTACTTATATTTAAAATCAAACCGTAATTTTATGGTGAGCTATTTCTATCAATTAGCAGTTATACTCGTTTTGCATATTTTCATGTAAAATTTTTTCAGAGTATTATCCATTATCCATACACATCAAAAAGCACACTTAAAAGTCAGTATCACAACTCACTTTTAAGCGTGCTTTATTTAGATATACTGTCGTTCTAAAAACGAGCCATATAGAATGTTTCATGTCCTAGCATGAAGCACATGAATCGCCATGCTCAATATACCTTTTAAAATTTAAATATTCATTAACTTAATATGCTTTAATTCACTTCATTAAAGACTATTTGCTGGGCGTGGTGTTGGTTTTTTCAATAAACTCATAATCATTATTACAATGACTAACATACCACAAATTAGATACATCCATTTAAATCCTACTAAATCGGAAATAGGTCCCATCAATGCGCCACCTAACGATATACCTAAGTCTGCACAGGCAATAAATAAACCTAACAACATATTACGACCTACTTTTGGTAAGACGAAACTTAAGTATGATGTTAATGTTGGATACACCATCGCTTGTGTCATTCCTATTAATATTGCACTACCATAGAAAATAATTGCACCTACTTGCGGACCAAATGCCACTACAAATGACGCGATCACTAATAATGATAGTACAGATACCATATATTTAGGATGCCACATACCATCTGACGGAATGTATTTCCTTAAGTAAAATCTTGCTGCAACAACTGCGATTGCTTGTATAGTTAAAAAGATACCTGCATTCGCGAATCCTAAACTCACTGTGTATAACGGTACAAATGTACTAACTGCACCAAATACAATCGATGCAACAATCATGATAATACCACTGTTCAACAACTCTTTATTTTTGAAAAATTGCGCAAAAACAGTTACAGCGTTAAACGGCATTTTTTCAATCTTATCTGACGTATCGGGTTCCTGTTCAGCAAAGGTCACGCGATAGCCAAAGAATGTTGTTGTTAATGCGATAAAGATAATGACAATTGCAAATAGTGAAATATTATTTGCATTCCAAATACCTACGGCAACTAATGGTCCGATTAAGTTTGGAATCGTTGAAAATAGCGAGTACAATGATACACCTTCAGAACGATGTTCCTCTGGTAATGCATCAATAATACCTAACTGTAAAGACATAGAAAAGAATGCCGTACACACACCTTGCATAACACGTGCTACGAAATAACCTTCTAAGCCAGTAAAACCATAAATAATTAAAGCTATGGCATTGATAATCAAAATAATTCTTAATACTTTAATGGGACCGACACGAGCAATAATTTGTCCTGCCCATGGTCGAAATACCATTGCTGTTAACATGTATGCCCCCATAACGATACCGATAACCGTATTCGTTGCGCCTAAATCATGCCCTCGTAAAGGTATAAACACGTTTAAGATTGCATTGGCACTAAAGAACATCAATGTTAATATATATAATCTCAAAAAGGGCCAAGCCATTGCACCTTTCATTATCTCACTCCTTAGAATGATAGTTGTTTTTCTATTAATTCTCTTGTATAAGCATTGTCACTTTTATGCAATGCGCTTGTCGGAATTTGTTCTTCTATTTTTCCGTTTTTAAAAATAATTAATTGATCACATAAATACGTGGCAGCTTGAATATCATGTGTGATAAAAATATAACTCAACTGACGCGTTTCACGTAAATGAATCAATAAATCTAATATTTGTGTTTGAATTGACATGTCGAGTGAACTAATAGCTTCATCAAACAAAATATATTTAGGGTTAATACATATTGCACGCGCAATCGCAACACGCTGTGCCTCTCCACCTGATAACATATTAGGATATTTATCCATGTATGCCTTAGATAGACCAACTTCTTCCAACAATGTAATTGCTTGGACTTCCATAACATCTTTAGGTTGTCCATCACATTGACACATCACTTCAAATAAGATTTCTCTAACAGTCTGAAATGGGTGTAATGATGACGTATAATCTTGAAATACCGCACCAATTTGATGACGTCTCACTTTCTTCTTATGCATCGGTTGATCATTTAAGGTTACACAACCTTTATCTGGTTTCTCAATACCTAATATCATACGACTCAACGTCGATTTACCGCTACCACTTTCTCCGATAATCGCAATCGTCGCACCGATTGGACACTCAAATGACACACCTTTCACGATAGGTGTTCGACGACGCTTAAAAACATGTGCGCTTTGATATGACTTTTCAACATCTTTAATTTTAATCATGTACATCACCCCTCATCACATGTTTAAAATGATCATTAATCTTCTTCTTAGTGGATAATAAATACTTCGTATAAACATGTTCTGGATGATGCAAGACTGATTCACGCGTACCATGCTCAATCAGTTGACCATTTTTCATCACAACAACACGGTCTGCAATCTTGTTAATAACCGTTAAATCATGTGAAATGAAAATCATCGCACAGTCAAAGTGTTTTTTAATATCTATAAATGCTTCCAGTACATCATATTGTGTAATTGTATCTAAAGCCGTTGTCGGCTCATCAGCAATGATTAACTTAGGTTTTAAAGCTAAAGCTAAAGCAATCATTAATCGTTGTAACATCCCTCCTGATAACATGTAAGGGTATGATTTTAATATACGTTTAGGATCTTTCAAACTTAAATAATCCATATATTCAATTAATGTCTTTTCAATTTCTTGTGTAGACATTGACGTATGTACTTTCATGGTCTCAAACATTTGTTTACCGACAGTAGTTGATGGGTCAAAGGCACGACTACCTTGTTGCATGACCATCGCGATATCTTTACCACGGTATTTTTTCAATTGTGCTTCCGATAACGACAACATTGGCTTACCATCAAAGGTTATATCACCTGTTACGCGTAATCGTTCTGGATTTAAACCTACAATCGATTTGCATGTAATTGATTTACCGCTACCACTTTCTCCAATAACGCCTAAAGTTTCACCCTTAGTTAATGTAAAATTCACATCACTCACGAGTGCTTGATCTGTCCAGGTATCTGTAATCGTCAAATGCTTAACTGTTAACAATGTCATGATTGCACCACTCCTTTTTTCACAGAACGAAGTTTATCTTTAGAAGAGATGCGGGGATCAATGGCAATTTGTAAAGCATCGGATAAGAAGTTAAATGCCATCACTATAATCACTATGGCAATACCTGGCGCAAACATCATTTCAGGATGTGTAAACATCACTTTTCTAGCTTCGTTAAGCATCATGCCCCACTCTGCAGTAGGCGCTTTGACACCTAATCCTAAAAATGAAAAGCCAGATATTTGCAAGATCATTGAACACATCGAACTACTAGAGATGATAGCAATATCTGCTAATGTTAACGGCATAATATGTTTGTGAATAATTTTCATATCATTCATACCGATTGTTTTAGCAAATCTTACATGGTCAGAAGCAGTGTACTGCATAACACTTGTACGTATAACACGACAGAACCATGCCCAACGCGTCAAAATAAATGCCATGATAATATTTTCGGCACCCATACCAAACAATGCAATCAATGCTAACGTTACAACATAACTTGGGAATGCCAACATAACATCACACGCACGCATGATTAAGGCGTCAACAAACCCTTGGAAATATCCTGATAAGAATCCTAAAATAGATCCAATAAGTACAGAAACAAATAGCGCAACAAAGACATATAACAAACTTGGTCTAATCGCATAAATTAACCTAGTTAAAATATCTCTACCTAAATGGTCCGTACCTAGTAGATGTTGAAAACTCATGCCAGCAAATTTGTTTGCTGTATCGATATGGTTAGGATCATAAAATGTCACAAGTGGTGCTGCTAATCCTAAAAAGACATATAATACAATAATGCCTAAAGCAATCACTGCACCCTTATCTTGTAATAAACGTTTTAAAATTATCATCGTGCGCCCTCCCTTAATCTTGGATTTAATAGCGCATTAATGATATCTGCTAATGTATTAAATACAATAAATAATACAGCTACAATTAATACATATGCTTGAATGACTGGAAAATCATGTTCAAGTATTGCTTTTAAACTTAATTGACCTAGTCCAGGCCATGCAAAGATATACTCGATAACAACTAGTCCACCCATTATCATTGGTATAGACATACAAAAGATTGATACCGCAACTTGTAAAGCATTACGCAACACATGCAACATTAATGTGATAGATTTCACACCGCTTGCTCTTAAATAAAGTACATAATCTTCATTTAATTGTTCCACCATCGAGCGTCTAACATTTCTAAAGTAAATACCAGCATAGGCAATCGTAATAACGATCACTGGCAATATGTAACTTTCTGGACCTGTTAATCCAGAAGTCGGCAATATGTTTAACTTCACTGAAACGTAAATAATAAGTATTGAAGCTATCCAATATGATGGTAATGCAGTTAGAAAGAAAGCCACTGAACGTATCGCACGATCAGTGAACTTTCCTCTTTTTAATGCACTAACTACACCTAAAATAATTGATGTAATCATCACCATAACACTTGAAATTATTGTTAATTTCAATGTATTCATAAATGCTGGACCAATGCGTTCAGCAACAGGATCACCTGTAATGTAGCTTGTACCAAAATTAAATTGCATCGCTTCAAGTAACCAATTTTTATATTGAATTAATAATGGATCGTTGAAACCGTACTTCTCATTCGTTTCTGCAATCAACTCTGGTGTTACATTTGGCGTTCCTTGTGCATGTAAAATTGTCACAGCTGGATTTTCATTTGTAATATACGTCAATAGAAATGTCATAAAACTTACTACAATCATCAATGGAAACATGAGCGCAATACGTTTTAAGATAAATTTGAACATCTAAACGCTCCTTTATTTATACTGCATTTCATTGAATGGTAATTCATACTGTGATTGTGTGAATGATACTTTTTCTAAATCTTTCGGCGCAACAACTGTCATACTACCGTGTGAAATAGGGATAAAGATACCTTCATCATCAATTTGTTTCAAAATGTTTTTATAAGCGTCTGAACGCTCTTTACCGTTTTGGATTTTAAATGCGTCATCAATGCTGTTGTATATTTTATCTTTGTTCTCAATGCCTGATGTTGCACTTTCATAACCATTTTTCGCTTTAAATGCTGCAATCGTACTTTGTGGATCGTACAATAATCCCCAAGTTTGGTTGAACATTAAGTCATAATCACCAGAAGTACGACGTTCAGCAATTTTATCTGATGTTTCGCCATTGATGTTTAACTTAATACCCATTTTCTTAAATTCTGCTTGTAAGTATTCTGCTTGTTCTTTTTGACTTGAAGAACCTTTGTCATAGTACATTGCCATTTCAAGGTTTTTACCATCTTTTTGACGAACATCGCTGTCTTTACCTTTCTTCCAACCAGCTTCATCTAATAATGATTCTGCTTTTTTAAGGTCATACTTACGTGTTGGCATATCGAAATTAATGTCTGTTACATTTTTCGCAAATAATTGAGTTGCTGGTTTTTCTTGACCATCTAAAATTTCTTTGGCAATTTTATCTCTGTTTACCATATGACCAATCGCTTGTCTGACTGTTTTGTCACTGACAGCGTTATCTTTTTTACCAGAATTGACAACTAACATTTTCGTATTCATAGGTTGACTACGCTTAACTTGATAGTCACCTGTATCTTTCAATTGTTTTAAAGAGTCTTTGTCTAAGCTATCTGTACCTCTATCATCTGTGAAGGCAAAGTTCGTTTCACCTTTTTTCATTGATAGGAATGCTGTTTCACCAGCAGGCATTACTTTTGCTTGTACTTTGTTAAGTTTAGACTTTTCGCCCCAGTATTGATCATTTTTGTTAAAGTCTGCAGACTCATCTTTTTTGTGTTCACCTAATTTAAATGGACCAGTACCATCGAACTTTTTAACGCCATCTTTTGTTGTGCCGTTTTTAAAGTCTTTTGGAGACACAAATACATATGGACGAGGCATCGCTAACTCAGCCAATGCTGGTTGATATGCTTCTTTCAAATTCAATTCAACCGTGTACTTATCTTTAACTTTAACATTGTCAATTAATGTTGAAATCTTTAACCAAGAATGCAATTTTTTGTTTTCTTGAACTGCGTCAATATTTTTCTTAACTGCGTCAGCATCAAATGGCGTACCATCATGGAATTTAACGTCATCTCTCAAATGGAACGTGTATGTCTTCCCATCTTCAGACACTTCCCATTTTTTAGCTAGTAAAGGCTTAATCCCATCTTTCGTGTTACGTACAAGCGGCTCGTATATCATACTTTCAGCAGACATCGATCCACCGTAAACATGCGGGTTCATATCCCCGATATCTTTAACCGTCGTATACGTTAATTGCTTATTCTCTTTCTTTTCTTCTAAGCCTTTATTACCACCACAACCAGTTAAAATTAGCCCTGATGCAAGTAACATTGCACTCATTTTAGTTAGTTTTCTCATTTGCTTTTCCTCTTTCTAAATTGATAAGTTGCATTACTTAATCAAATCGTAATGATTATTTTTCTCAATTATTTGCTTATTTTTATGTAAATGTCAAACATAATTCAATAATTTTTTTCTATTATAAAACTTCAAACCCTTATTATGAAAGCGTTCTATTGATTTCCAAAAATTTTGTGACGAGTGCCTTATCTTCTTCAAATAGATTTGTATTAAATTGAGAAGATAGTTGTTGATCTTCATGTGTCTCATTGTACGCCTGGCAACTTGCTTCATAGCGAGTTAGGAACTGATCAATCATTGGCGTTTTGATACCTAGCATTTTCCCAATATGCTGAATCATCGCCGTTCTGTAATAATCCTCACTCGGCATTCTTGGAATTTGAACAACATCCTGTTCATTTTTATAGACTTGCTTAAATGGTACAGCTGAAAAATCAAAGTAATGTCCGTTTTCGTCTGGCTGTGAAAATGGATCAATGAGGATTGCGGTATATCTTACATAAAGTAGATATTCTTGTAAGATATCTGGCAAGATTTCGAAATGCTCAATATCACCTTCATCCAAAGTTTCAGGACGTACTGGATAATTTTCCTTCACCATAAACTGAAGCAGGTTGACTGACGGCACTCTAAATGCTTGTAAAATAGCCATCATTTCCTTCCACATTAAACGCATTTCACGGATTAGTGTCATCGTTATCGGTCCTTCAGGAAATAACTTATACACATAAACCGGTACATCCGTTCCTTCGAAAATGGCTTTCAATGAAAAGTCATTCATAAATAGTGGTGGGTGCACATAAAGCGAACTGTTTCGCGTTTCAGCATGCAGTGGCGATTCAACGACTTCTAATTGAATCTTCAATTGCTCAGCTAAAGCAGAGATTCGTTGACACATTGTTGAGTTTAAATGTGTCGATCCCATGTACAATTTCTTTTTTACACCTGTTGTCAAAACGTGGTTTGGCACTTCTTTATCGAGAATACGTGTATCGCCAAGATACGTTGAAAATGAAATAACCTCGATATCTTTATTAAATTTAGACATAAATTGTTCGACAATCATTTGCGAACCAAATGTCGGTGATATTAGAATGACATGTTTCACACTCTGCAATGTTTCTAATGATAATTGTTGTAAAGTGTCATAGTATGCATCTGCTGTGCATGCCATTACAATCGTGTCGTATTCACCTTTTACATTTATTACATCTTTATATAAGCGATTAATATCAAATTTACCTTCTAGGTGTCTATGCGCCTCGTTTTGTACTTTAACTTCAAATCGCTTTTCTTTTTTATACGCTCTATATAAGCGTTTTGATTTTTCTGATGTTGAGGCACGTCCAACCATATCAATCTCATAATCTGATTTTAAATAGCAAATATTCGCTAATTGGATTGCGACCGGACCAGTGCCTATCATTAATAATTTAGACATCCGTAATACCTACCTTTATAGCTGCTTTTTTATAAAGTGCTATATCAAAAATTTGCTGTGGTCTCATATGTTTATTCACACATTGCCACTTACCTTCCGCTGTTTCTTGTGACGGATAATTAAATATTGCTTTGATGCCATCACCAAAGCGCATTGCAACTACGACATTTTCATTTGTTAAATCATATAATTCTTCTAAAATGCTGTACTTTAAAGGAATTGTCGAGCTGAATATGATATGCGTCACATCTTTGATATCTTTAAGTTCAGATACCTTTTGATCCGTAATTGTTATATCTTCATTTGGTGCTAAGACGTTAACGATTCTGCGTCCTAGGTCAACGGCTTGTGGATCAATATCAATACCGATAACTGAAGCACCTGTTTCTTTTGCTACTTGAATTAACGTCATTGGATATGCACCTGAACCAACTAACAATAATTTGTCATTGCTAGCTATACTACATTGTCCAAACTCTTCATCAATACAATGTTCTATATTGTCAAAGTAACCTGTGGTAGACGCCTGTCCGTCTAATAGACGTCTAGCTCTAATGACTTCCACTTGTTTAACACACTGCGCTGTAATATATTGCAGTGATTTTATTAATTGTGCTTTTTCTTCAACGTCACGCCAAGCATTAAATTGTTGTTCATAAATAGGATTTAAAATAAATTCACTATAGTCATCCATCAATGTTTCTAATGCTTCGATATATTGATCGTCTTGTAATACACGCTCGTAATGCGCTTCAAACTTTTCTAAATATTGTTGTAATATCAATTTGATTTCATTATTAAAGTTATTCATTGTAGGCTCCTTATTCTATATATGCTTTTCCTGTTGCTACAGTTGTAACCTGTCCTTTAATTGAAGTTTGATATCCCAATTGGTGACATCGCTTTGATGTCACTAAAATACTGCCCCCTGGCTGATGTACTGTAAAATCTTTGCATGCGTCATTACGTTGATAATTATTAAAAACCCCAATTGATGCTGTACCAGAACCACAGCTATTTTCCCAAATTAAACTTTGGATTTCTGGTATATAGATTAATGGCTGTAAAAATTGACGTTGTTCATCAAAAAGCATCATACCTACTGTTTTATATTTGTGATTCCATTGTTGCTCACGCACATATGTTTCAACCAAATGTTGAATTTCTGTTGTTACTTGATTAACTGGAATCACATAATGTACATATGTTTCATAAATAATTTCTATTGCTTTCCATGAATGATTACCCATATTAATTGTTGTTGGCACAACACGATGGGCTTGTGGCATTTGAACTTCATAGTATTGGCAATCATGAATTGCGCATTGCACTAAATCCGAACAGCCAGATACCTTCACCTTAAACTGTTGGTCTTTAAGCAAATGACTTTCCTGCAAATGATGTATATATGACATCGTTGCATTACCGCAAAATTCATTACCGCTCATAACCAAGTGAAAATCATTGCCATCATCATTTTGTGTTGATTCTATAAAGCCTACCTGTTCACAACATACATGTGTTGCGGCCATCAACTGATTGGCGATAGATGCATATTCACTAGCATCATGTTTTGAATGAACAAGTATCGTCATATTCCCCGAAGGATTATACTTAGAAAATTCTATAACCTGCCGATTCATACGACACTCCTTTAGATGTATTTTTTAGAGCCTCTGTAATTTTAATTACTAGAGGCTCTTATGCAGTTGTTGCGAAGCAATCAACTGTATTCCTCTAGCTCTTTTACCTTAAGTGATTTTTTAGAAGATGAACCTAATAGTTTCCCATCTATTAGGTAAGTCATGCTAATCCGCAAAGTGGAAAGCATGACTTAGTAATCGGTTGTTGCATCAACATGCAACCGTAAACCTTATTTAAAGTTGCTTCTTGTGGCTCTACAAGCGAATGCAGTTGTCCGTTAACTTCATTCACTTAGATGCTTTTACTGTTTTCACCTCAACTAAAACTTCAAAAAAGTTGCAGAAAACAAATCGTAACTATTACGATTTGATTATATACTATATTAGTTGAGAATCATTGTCAATAAAGGTTGTAAATGAATGCTCATTTATATTTTTTGAATCCCTCCATAAACATCGCATTCTCAGCACATTCAAGTCTTTTTGAAAATTTTTATCAAACAAAAAAGCCAGCTTCAACGTAAAATACGTTAAAACTAGCTTTAAGCAATACACTTCATCAAATAAACAAACATTTATTTTTCAAAGGTTAATAATTCCCCGTCATTTGGTACAACAACTCTATTACCTAAGTCGTTAGAATTTATAAATTCATTCAGCTCTTTACGAGATAAATGCCAATGATTGACCGCTTCCATATGCACAACAACTATTTGAGCAAGCGGCAATGTATGAGCAACTTTTAACACATCATGTTCATCCATAACTAATGGACCACCTTCAAAGAATTGATTTGCACCACCATTAAGAACAACAACATCTGGTTGATATGTTTTTAATGCTTTTTCAACCCCTTCAAACCAAACTGTATCTGCTGCTAAGTATAATGTCGGCTCTTCAGAATGTTTTAAAATCATACCGTGAACATGTCCTGTCATTTTCAAAATTTCACCATGACCATGTTGAGCATCTGTTTTAACCAACTCAATTTCTCCAATGTGTGTCACATCATTAAATACAGAAACGTTTGTAAACCCATAACTCTCTACTTCACTAGCATCTTCTTCATTTTGTGCGTAAATTTTAATATCTTTCGGCAATACTTCAATTGCTTTCGGATCAAAATGATCAATATGCAAATGCGTTAAAATCACTAAATCGATGTCATTTACAATGTCTTCAATTGCCATAGGTAGTTCTACAAGTGGATTGTTTTCTTCTTGTCTCGGTGAATTTGGAAATGGTTCAAATGCGCCTTTGTCACTTAACATTGGATCAATCAAAATGCGTTTACCTCCATACTCAATCACGGCCGTGGCATTTCTTATATGTCTAATATTCATGTTAAATCCCCCTATTTCATATGTCTGTCATTGCGACAATATGCATACATTGCCTACTTCATGCCAAATTATTTTCCTCTGGATATCGATTTTAAAACAATTATTCCAATGTCCGCTTCCACGAATCATCACTCAACATCTCGCCAGGCCATGTGTAAGCCATAACACCGCCATCAATGCGAATTGTTTCACCAGTAATAAATGAACTCTCATCAGATGCTAAAAAGACAACGAGCTTGCCTACTTCTTCTGGTTTACCTAAACGTCCCAGCGGTGTCATCCATTTCTGATTTTCTCTAAACGCTTTGCCTTCCTCATCTTCGCTAGTACCTGTCAGTTTATCTACTAACGGGGTTTCAATTGTACCTGGTGCAATTGCATTGGCTCGAATGCCATCACGGCCATACTCAATTGCGATTGATTTTGTAAAATTTATCACTGCACCTTTCGCAGCATTATATCCAGAGCGATACAAGTCTGCTGCTTGTCCGGAAAATGAAGACGTGTTAACAATAGAGCCACCTTGAGTCATCATTAAAGGTAACATCATTTTCGTCATCAAAAATGTTCCACGCATATCTACATTCATAATCTTGTCATACACATCTAACGGGTATTCATGAATTCTACCTGCAGCATTGTCAACGCCCGCATTATTAAACAACACATCGATTCTTCCAAACTGTTCCTTTATGTCAGATACAAAGTCTACCACTTGTTGTTCATCTGAAATATCCACATTATACGCCTTCGCATTGTCACCATTACTTTTAATCTTATCTACAGTCTCCGATACCGCTTCAGCTATGTCTACCGCCAATACATATGCACCTTCTTGAGCTAAAGCGATTGCTGAAGCTTGACCGATACCTGTACTTGCCCCTGTTACAACTGCAACTTTATTTTCCAAACGTTTCATTCAGTCACTCCTATACAACATATCTTAAACTTACAGTCCTTATTTTCCACTGTTCGATGCTTCATAAACCTAATAGATAAGTCTCCAGGCAGTCATAGCTACTCTCTGCTATACAATTTCTATTGAATAACTCAAAATATTTAACAATATTAGTTTTTTAT
Source organism: Staphylococcus sp. HMSC062H10 (assembly GCF_001836945.1). NCBI lineage: Bacteria > Bacillati > Bacillota > Bacilli > Caryophanales > Staphylococcaceae > Staphylococcus > Staphylococcus sp. HMSC062H10. Next base: position 21,364 of record NZ_KV830969.1, on the reverse strand, counting down.
TTTCTGAAAATTGTTACTTTTGAGAGTATTTTTTGTTACACTTTAAATATTTAACAAAGGGGGATGAATAATTGATGACATCTAAAGAAAGACAAAAAGGCTCTATCGTCAATAGTTTCTTAAATAGTGTTGAAAAAATTGGAAATAAATTACCAGATCCAAGTGTATTATTCTTTTTAATGTGTGTAGGTCTAGCAATTTTGACATGGCTTGTCTCACTATTTAATGTATCCGTTAAGCATCCAGGTACACATCAAACTATCCATGTTAAAAATATTTTAAGCCATGATGGTTCTGCGATGATTATGAATGATGCCATAAAAAATTTCTCAGAATTTCCTGCATTAGGTTTAGTACTTGCTGTTATGATTGGCATTGGTGTCGCAGAGAAAACAGGATACTTCGACAAGTTAATGATTTCTGTTGTGAATCGCGCACCACGTTTCTTAATTTTACCGACTATTATTTTAATTGGCATTTTAGGAAGTACAGCTGGTGATGCTGCGACAATTATCTTGCCACCGCTTGCAGCAATGCTTTTTATTAAAATTGGCTATCACCCTATTGCTGGGTTAACGATGGCATATGCTTCCGCTGTTGGAGGATTTGCAGCAAATATAGTTGTTGGTATGCAAGATGCTTTAGTCTATTCATTTACAGATCCAGCAACACGTATCGTTTCAGAGTCTATTAAAACAAACGTTGCTATGAACTGGTACTTTATCGCAGCGAGTGTCGTTGTATTACTTCCTACGATATTGCTAGTTACAACTAAACTGATTATTCCTAGGTTAGGTCAATATGATGATCGTTTAATGCATGATGATCATGAAGAAACGTCTTCACATATTACTGACAAAGAAGCACATGCTTTAAAATGGGCAAATATCAGTTTCATAGTCACAATTATTTTATTAATTATTACAGCCATTCCTGAACATAGCTTTTTAAGAAATGCTAAAACAGGTAGCTTACTAGACGATGCGCCATTAATTAACGGTGTCGGATTAATTATTCTTGTTGTATTTTTAGTACCTGGATTAGTTTATGGGATTTTAAGCAAAGAAATTAAAAATACAAAAGACTTAGGGAAAATGTTTGGAGAAGCTGTAGGATCAATGGGTACATTTATCGTTATCGTTTTCTTTGCAGCACAGCTACTCGCGTTTTTAAAATGGAGTAATTTAGGCATTATTGCTGCTGTTAAAGGCGCTAAATTGTTAGAACATCAAAATGGGATTGTACTAATTTTAGGAATTATTATTCTAAGTGCATTAGTAAATTTATTAATTGGTAGTGCATCTGCTAAATGGGGAATTTTAGCACCCATTTTCGTTCCAATGCTCATTATTGTAGGATTTCATCCCGCATTTACACAAGTCATTTACCGTGTAGGCGACTCGATTACCAATCCAATTACACCGATGATGCCGTATTTACCTTTATTATTAACTTATGCACAAAAATACGATAAACGCATGAAGTTAGGTGCTTTACTTTCTAGTTTAATGCCGTATTCAATTGCGCTAAGTATTGTGTGGACAGTATTTGTCATTATTTGGTTCTTATTAGGTATCCCTGTTGGACCAGGTGGACCGATATTCGTTAAATAGCAGTTTTTAAAGGGATAAATTAAAATGCCACTATACAAGATTTGACCTGTATAGTGGCATGATTTGTTATGATATAGCGTTCGAGATGAAACTCTGCATTTATATGAACAATTATAGTCTATCACTAATAATATTTAGTCTGTTCCAACCGTTAATTTGGTTTACAACAAAGACAAGATCAATAATTTGTTCTTCATCATAAAATGATTTTAGCCGGTCAATAATTTCAAACTTCTTAAAGTCTTTGATTGAATTTAACATTTCTGCAAATTCAAGCGTCACTTTTTCTTGATCAGTAAATAAATCTAAATGTCTAAAACTCAATACTTCATCAATTTTCATTTGTGTTACACCCAATTCCTTTAATTCTTTTTTATGGATATCAACACAATAATGACAACCGTTAATTTTTGAAATTAATAACTTAATCAATGCACTAAGTTCATCATTAACGGGTGATTGATGAATAAACTTTTCACCTTGGCTCATTACAGACATTAACTCTCCATTTTGTTTCTTGTAATTATACGGCATTTGCAATCTCTCCTTTACATTGTTTAATACCAATCCAGTGATACTACACTTCGAACAATATTGGATAGAATTTAAAATTCTGTATAACATCTTGTCAATCTGTGCTTTAGTTAAAACATTTAGCGCTTATATTTAAAAAATATATAAAATATGAAAACAGATTGAAAGGATATTATACCTTGCTCTACCCTTTTTTATAAAAAATCACACACATTTGAGAAAATTTGATAATGTCAATAAATCACGTCATCGCCATTGTTATTCAGTATATAATGTTTTTATAATGGCCAAACTATTATTTCATTTACATTAATGGGGTTCACTTGTGTTAATGTACTGTAAAAAACTGGGGAAGTATTAGTGATGATGAAGTGATTGATATTAATTGCGAAACACCTTCGATAGCAATGACATAGATTATTGGAAGATTAAATCAAAAATAAAGAAGACCCTAGTGGCCTTCTTTTTTATCTAATTCTTCTTTGATTTCGTCAGGTGATTTTAATTGATTTGCTGGTTTTAGTAATTCACTTAATTTTTCACTTTCTATCATATCTCCACCAAATTGATAATTATGTTCTGGAGACCCATATGCAACAAAATCATCTTTTTTGTTTTCATTGATGTAACCTTCAATTACGGCATCGCCCATAGGTCCTGTCTTCAAACTTGTGAAATGTACAGATTTCATCGTGTTCGGTTCTTTAGTGTTATGCTTGAGATAGAGTGTAATACGCTCTTGTTGTTCTTTATAATAAATTGATTTTTGTTTTTCTTTTTCGTCATATTTCATTTTAAAATGTATGACCGTAGCGACTATACATACGCATAAAACAACACCAATAATTACAAAAACATGTTTTTTGGACATTTAACCACCTCCAACTTTTAGTGACTCTTCTTTTTGTTTAGCTCTTTTTTTATATCATCAGGCGATTTTAATTCCTGTGCTGGCTTTAGTAACTCGCTTAATTTTTGACTTTCTATCATAGCACCACCAAATTGATAATTATGTTCTGGTGTAGCATAAGCAGTAAAATCAGCTTTTTTGTTTTCATTGATGTAGCCTTCAATCACAGCACTACCCATAGGACTTGTTTCAAAGTTAGTGAAATGTACAGTTTTGATTGTGTTTGGCTCTTTGGTATTATGCTTGAGATAAAGTGTAATGCGCTCTTGTTGTTCTTTATAGTATATTGCTTTTTGTTTTTCTTTTTCATCATATTTCATTTTAAAATGGATACCAGCAACATTAATTAATATGATTAATATAATACTAGTTAATATTAAAATTTTCTTTTTCG
>NZ_KV830969.1:8734-17813 GCF_001836945.1 Staphylococcus sp. HMSC062H10 | reverse complement strand
TACTAGTTAATATTAAAATTTTCTTTTTCGACATGTATCACCAGCTCCTAATGTAAGATGGGAAATGAAAATTTTTTATAGTTCTGTAATAATTAATGTTATAGTTTATAAATCATAGTACCACTATCGTCGTATCTAACAACGTGAATATTAGAATTAACTATTGCTGAGAATTGAACGATATGATATTCCGCTTCTATAAAATTCGACACCCTACTAACATAAATATCTTCGATAGCAAACGATATTTAACATGTACAAATCAAGCTAAATATTACGTGAAAATCACTGTTTAGTGTTTTTCTTTTTGTTTATTTCTTCTTTAATTTTTTCAGGAGATTTTAAATTTTCAGCGTTCTTTAATTTTCCTAAAACTTCATTACTTCCTGTCAATCCTCCAGTGAATTGATAATGATGTTCTGGTGACCCATATGCAACAAAATCAGCTTTTTTGTTTTCATTGATGTAACCTTCAATTACGGCATCGCCCATAGGTCCTGTCTTCAAACTTGTGAAATGTACAGATTTCATCGTGTTCGGTTCTTTAGTGTTATGCTTGAGATAGAGTGTAATACGCTCTTGTTGTTCTTTATAATAAATTGATTTTTGTTTTTCTTTTTCGTCATATTTCACTTTTAAATAGATACCTGCAACACTAATTAATATGATTAACATAATACTAGTTAATATTAAAATTTTCTTTTTCGACATATATCACCAGCTCCTAAAATGTGGTGGAATTTTATACAGTTTACATGATTATGATACTACATAACACGCTCTTAAAAAGTAAAAGTAGCTATTTAGTAATGAGGAAATACTATATTTAAAATTGTATGTTTATATCAAGCTAAGTTTAACGGATTAAAGGGAGCAGGTCTATCACCTGTTACTAAAACTTATAGACTCAAAACCAATTAATTGTATTTAATATTTGCAGAGACAAATTCGAATCACTTGTTAGACTTCGAGTTTTATTCTGTCGAAGATTCAAATACATTATTTGATAAACATTAAGCAATTAAAAGTGTTGATATAAAGTTCATCTAAGATCATCGAAATATTGCGGTTATGAAGTGGTTAACAGATAAATACAGTGAAAATTGTACTAAAAATTCAACTTTTCATTTTTATGTGTAAGTATGATTAACTTGAAAGCAAAATTAAAACGACCGCATAGTTTTAGCGGTCGTTCTTTTTAGACTCTAATTCCTTTTTTATCTCATCAGGTGTTTTGGTTTGATGTGCTGGTTTTAATAACGTGCTTAAATTTTTACTTTTGATCAAACTTCCACCAAATTGATAATGATGTTCTGGTGACCCATATGCAACAAAATCAGCTTTTTTGTTTTCATTGATGTAACCTTCAATTACGGCATCGCCCATAGGTCCTCTTTTTAAACTTGTGAAATGCACAGATTTAATCGTGTTTGGTTCTTTAGTATTATGCTTGAGATAAAGTGTAATACGCTCCTGTTGTTCTTTATAGTAAATTGCTTTTTGTTTTTCTTTTTCGTCATATTTCACTTTTAAATAAATGACTGTAGCAACTATACATATACATAAAATAACACCAATAATTATAAAAACATGTTTTTTGTTCATTAAAGTAACTCCTAAAATGTGTTGGAAAATGAAAATTTGTTTGCAATCTGCAATTATGAACATTATAGATTATAAATCATAACACTAATATCATCGCCTTCACTCACTCGATTATTAAAATCACCAGTTAGTGAAAATTGTGCAAGGAATAATTGCCTATCATGCTTTTATATCATTATTGCCTTACTAATATTAACAAAACCGATAGCTATTACATTAAATGTCTATCTCCCACACCTCAAACACATTTTTATACAGGACGCACTGTAATTTCATTCACGTTAACGTGCTTTGGTTGTGTTAATGCATATAATACTGCTTCTGCAATATCTTGTGGTTCAAGTTTTTTACGATCTGTTGGATTGTATGCGGCAGTTATGGCTGTATCTACCATTCCTGGAGAAATGCTTGTTACTTTAACGCCTGTCTTTGCCAACTCTTTTTCTAATCCTTGAGTAATAGTGTGAACTGCTACTTTCGTCGCACTATAAATCGTACTACTTTTCGTTACTTCAAAGCCAGAAATAGATGCAATGTTAATAAGATGGCCACTTGATTGTTCTAACATAGTTGGTAATGCAGCCTGTGCCGTATATAAAGTGCCTTTGATATTCACATCAATCATACTATCCCACTCATCTACTTGATAATCAGTAATCTTAGACGATAACATTTGTCCCGCACTATTGATAACAATATCCAAACCACCGAATGTTTGTTGTGCAATTTTTATCAATTCATCGACTTCTTCTTTTTTCGTTACATCTGTTGGCACTACCTTCACACTATCTTGAGCTAATTGATTCGCCACATTTTGTAGTTTATCTTTATTTCTACCGGCTAAGACAACTTTCGCCCCTTCTTCATGTAATAATGTAGCGATTGCTTCTCCAATACCACTACCTGCACCTGTAACTAGTGCTACTTTATCTGTTAATACTGTCATAATGATCGACTCCTTTGATTCTTTTTATTTTTTCAGGGTAAATCATAAATACATATTACTTTTAAAAAGCGTATCACAATTCATATAACGGTCATAATAACTCGCTTCATTTTCATAGATAAATTACATTACAAGCCATTCGAAACATACAATTAATCGTTGCTTATATTTTTTATTTTTAAAAATGTTGAAAAATCGTCACTTCTTTATTGTAAAAACATTATATTAGTACTAAAGTTAATACTGTGATTTATCATTCGATTGAATGATTAGAGGGAGGAATAAAACGTGACATATCATGAGCGTGTTTTAGCATTAAGAGCAGAAAGTAAAAGAACTGCATTTGATTTTCGATTCGAAGATTTATTTAGCAAAGAAGAATGGCTAAGTATGTCGCTTGCAGAAAGACAAAAAGCTGAAAAAGCATTTCGACACGAAGTTAAAAATATGGACGATGTAAGAATGCCCTTCTCAAGTGTCCATGACGCCCAAGTAAAATTATATAATGTTATATATTCTTATAACGGCATTAAACGTAATTTTAAACAAGTTGAAAATGAAGGATTCTAATATCATTTCGTTTATATATAGCAGACATGATAGAATTTTATATGTAAATCTTGTAGGTAATCGTTTTAAAAATAATATAAGCATGACTAAAGCCACATCCAATATAGGACGTGGCTTTTAGTATCGTTCCAGATTTGTGGGGAGTTAGGGTTTACTTAATTAAAGGGGTCTGCCCTCAATTGCTCACCAACGAGGGCAAGTTACATCAATCACACTTCAATTGCCGCCGACTAGGGGTAGTAATCATTGGCAATAAGAACTAGTTAGTGACTAACGATTTACGTTCCATAGCAAAGTGATACAAACGCTCAGCATCAATGTAAGGCATAGAATCAATAGTTAGGTAACCATCTTTGATGTCACCAATCAATCCTTGATTTACACCAGTGTTCACGTAAATATCATAGCTACTTACGTCTGAGAAAATAAGCGCTTCAATCTCTTTTCTCATAATCATCACTCCAATGTTTATATAGTATTTATATAAACTCTCTCGTCTCTCTCTATTTATTAACTTCTTACAAGTCTAATATTACATGAATTTCCAAATAAATAAAGAGGTTTGTGATGTATTTCACAAATTTATCACTATTTTGGAAAATTAAGAAATATTTAATTATATAAAAGTTTAATAAGTAAGAAAATATGATAAAATGTAGATGTTCTTTAGACATTAAAAGCTTCTAACATGATATGGAATCCAAGATTCCGATATCATGTTAGAAGCTTTTTTGTTGTGGTGATTATATTGATAATGGCATGAATGAACGCATGCTGTCTTAGCTTCAGGAATCATATAAGATATTAAATTTCAGTTCTTTGAATGTTTTTTAATTTCTTACTAATATCATCCAGTTCATTCTTCGCCTTTTTAACCCAATCCCCTTGAGCTACATTATCAAATTCACCTTTATTTTTTTTGAAATGACTACCTATATTTCACAGCTCACTTTAGATATCGAACTTGTTTCTTCAGAGTTACTTGTTATATTACCAGGATTTATTTGATATTCCGTTTGACTCATGATTCATTACCCTCACTTGGAGTAAATTGTACCGAATCTGTAAAAAAGATATTTTCTTCTTTATTTTCGACAAAGGTAAATTCAAGACTTCTAGAACCTACGGATGAACCTTTTAAATCTCCATCACCTTTCAATAATAGTTTCGGAGCTTTGTTGGTTGGAATATTATATCTTTTTCGAAGTTGCTTCACATTGTAGTCATTGTTACTCAATTGATATTCTGCTGAATAACTAGGTACATTTGGATTATATGCAATGTCACCATCTTTATAATCATTAATATCTTTAAAGTCACCGTATTGTACAAAAAACTTAAAGTCTTCAATTTCTTTTCTTAATTTATCATCAGCTATCGGTTTGGTTGGAATGATTCTATTATGTTCCATTTTCACTGGATATTTTGTATCTTTATTATGTGAATACCCTTTACTATCCTCGGTTATTTCTCTAACAACAAAATTACCTTTCGTTGTTCTAGTATTACGATTTATATAAAGCACCATTCCTCTAGATTCCATATTGCTATTATTTGTCTCAATAATCATTTTAGAGTGAATTATCCAAGTGCCTTTATCTCCTTTTTCAAACTCTTCGTCACGAAATCCTTCTTTATCATAAAAGTCTTCAAGATTTTTGGTTGGATACAAGCTCAACGTTTTGTTGAAGTTTTCTTTAATTTGTTTATCTTTACTACTTTCTTCTTTTTTCATTCCGCAAGCGCTAATAAAAACAGATAGTATCATCAAGCATAGACACAATTTTAACCTTTTTGAATGAATCATCATTTCTCCACCTTATATTTTTAATACTGATTCAACCTTTAATTTATACAACTAAAGCGAAAAATTATTTTGAACACTTTATGGAATTTTCATTTCAAACTTCTATTAACCCTATTCAGTAGGTTTGAAATTAATACTATCAGAAAAATACACATTTTCTTCTTTATTTCTTATAAAGTTAAATTCTAGTTCTTTAGAACCTAAGGATGAGCCTTTTAATCGCCATCACCTTCATACAGTTTGAAGTCATATTTACCAATTGTAAATGACGACTAGATGATATATAGTTCAAGAAACATCAAAATTCGTTAAAACATAATCAAATTTTATTATGTTCAAAACTTTATTTTCCAAAAAATAAAAAAGAAGTTAAACAAAGATTGGTTGCTTAACTTCCATTATTGAATTCATTAGTCCGATTTGACATAGATCCCGAAAAATAATGGCTAATAGCCACTTATAGTCGAAATTACGAACTATATAATTCATTTATTATTAAATGGATTATATACTTGTTGTGTTTCTTAATACCTTTTTATACTTTAATATCTTGAATTTTTTCTAAATCATTACTAATATCTTTTAATTCGTCTGTGGCATTTTTCACCCAAGCCCCTTGTGCCGCATTTTTAAAATCATCTTCAAATTTTTTGAAATGACTTACCATTTGGTCAAGTAATATTTTCTCATCACTTTTCAGCTTATTTTGATGATCATGATGCATACGAACATGTTCAGGCGCAATAACCTCACTAATCTGTTCTTTTTCCTTCATTTGTTCCAATACTGCTAAATCTGGTAAACCACTAAAATCAAGTCCCACGCTTATTCATCTCCTTCAATTCTGTCAGATTGTTTTAGATATTCTCTTCTTAAATCATCTTTATAATCTTCTAATTTCATTTCGTGATGTCGGATACGTTGATTCGTTTCTCTATCGAAAGATTCTATAATACGTGTCATCCTGATCATAGCGTCTTCACTATAATTCATTTTATGTTTGAGATATAAGAAATGATCATACATTTGTTCACATTTCCTACGTGTTTGATGTCTTAATTCATCAAGTTGATTGAATGCATCATTCAATTGCTTTCTTTCTTCATCATAGGCATTTTCAAGTTCATTAATATTTTTATACGTAGTAAACATTACATCATCCCATCAATCTGGCTCGCTAACATTTGGTCATTAGAAACAATTGCTTCGATACTCTGTTTAATTTTTGCGATATAGCCATTACAATTTTTATAAACATCATTTAATTTCTTTATCTTATCATCAATTTTTCTTTTAGGATCTGTTTCAAGTTTACTTTCATACGCGCCACCTTTTCTTAATTCATCTATAACCTCTGCAGAGGTCAATTTTTCACCAATTTCATTTCCAACTTTTTGCGCTTTTTTCCAGTTGTCTCCAAATTTATGCGCCATCACATGATACATTTTTTCAAATGTTGGCTTTCTTCATTCACTAATTGATTTAATCCTTCGGCAATGGTTAGTGCTGTTAAAGCTTCTAATAATTGTTGTTGGGAGGAAGAGAGGGGTCCACCTGTTATTTGAATCCAATTCGCTCTTAACGTCTCTACTTTATGTAATCTATGCCTCGTTTGTTTACAAACGGATTTTAATGCTTTATTATTTTCGTCTTGGTAGCCTTTAACTTTGTTTAATTCAGCTAAGATTATAGCCTGTGTTCTGCTCATTAAAATACCACTCATTGCATGGCCTTCTCCATTTTTAAGTACTATTTTTTCTCCAGCAGTTTCATATAAATGATTGCGGACACCTGCATCTAATTCGTCTTCATCAGACACAAATCTTACAATGTGACCATCGTACTTTTCAATCAATTTTTTAAGTTCTTCTTGATCGGCATAAAGGCCGCTCACATCTTTGATCGCTAATGGAGCTGGATTATACACAACGATATGTTTAATATCATTACTCATACCTAAAATCATCGCATCTCTACCGCCCAGCGAATGTCCGGTAATAATATCAATATCATAGTCTTTTTTGATATTTTTGATAAAGTCTTGGGTATTTTTATAATGTGGATCTTTATCTGTGACGGAATGAAGGCCAATATTGACATCGGCCCCAATATCCTTTAGCGTTTCACTCGCATCTATATATCCTTGATAAGAAGGAACACCAAATGTTTGTTTTAATATTGCGTCTTTGTGTACATTAGTACCTGTCATACCTAAAGTAACTTTGCCAGTGTCTTTATTTAAAAAGGCGCTTGTAGTCGTACCTGTTTTGGGGTCCGTATAACTTTTAAGATATGAAAGATTTTTAGGGAATTTATTTTTTCTTGTAACTTTTTAATTTGTTTATCAATTTTATTTTGTTTTAAACCACTGTTATTTGCGTTTTCTATTTCATAACTTATATTAGATACTGTACTTGTTTCTTCAGAGTTACCTTTTATATTGCCAGATTTTATTTGATATTCCGTTTGACTCATGATTTATCATCCTCGCTAGGTGTAAATTCGACCGAATCTGAAAAATAGATATTCTCTTCTTGATTTTCTACAAACGTAAATTCTAGATCCTTAGATCCTACGGATGAGCCTTTTAAATTGCCGGATCCTTTCAATTTTAATTCGGGCGCTTGTTTGGTTGGAATATGATATCGTTTTCTTAACTGTTGAACATTATAGTCATCATTATTCAATTGATACTTTGCAGAATAACTTGGCACATTAGGATTATATGAAATATCACCATTTTTATAATCTTTAAAATCTTTAAAATTTCCATATTGTACAAAGAACTTAAAGTTTTCAATCTCTTTTTTTAACTTGTCATCCGGTATAGGCTTTGTTGGAATAATTCGATTATTTTCCATCTTGACAGGATATTTTTTTTCTTTACTACGTGAATATCCTTTACTATCTTCAGTTATTTCGGTGACAATAAAATTACCCTTCGTTGTTCTAGTATTGCGATTGATATAGAGCACCATTCCTCTCGATTCCATATTTTTCCCTTTTGGTTCGATAACCATTTCAGAATAAATAATCCAAGTCCCTTTATCTCTTTTATCAAATTCTTGATCTCGAAAACCTTCCTTATCGTAAAAATCATCGAGATTCTTGGTTGGATATACACTTAATGTTTTGTTGAAATTTTCTTTAATTTGAGCGTTTCGACCATTTGTTTTTGTCATAATGACACAACCTCCAATCAATATAATGAGTAATACCAAACATATACCGAGCGTTAATTTCTTTGAATGAATCATCATTTCTCCACCTTATATTTTTAATACTGACTCCGTTTTTAATATTTACACCTATTACGAAAAATTGTTTTGAACAAATGAATTTAATTGTAATTATTTTGTTTTTCAAATCTTCTTATCAGAATTATAAAACAATTAAATCAAAAGATAAAGTTTGTATGATTTACAATTAATTCCTGGAATTATCTTTATTATCTTTTACCTAATTAGAGCATTATGAAAATTTAACTCCAAACTTCAATTAACCCTATTCAGTAGGTTTGAAATTAATACTATCAGAAAAATACACATTTTCTTCTTTATTTCTTATAAAGTTAAATTCTAGTTCTTTAGAACCTACGGATGAGCCTTTTAAATCGCCATCACCTTTCAACAATAGTTCTGGTGCTTGTTTCGTTGGTATATCATATCTTCTTCTTAATTGTCGGACATTATAATCATCATTACTTAATTGATATTTTGCCGAATAACTTGGTACGTTTGGATTGTATGAAATATTCCCATTTTTGTAATCTTTAAAATCTTTAAAGTTGCCATATTGTACAAAAAACTTGAAGTTTTCAATTTCTTTTTTTAACTTCTCGTCTTTTATAGGTTTTGTTGGGATAATTTGATTATGTTCCATCTTGACAGGGTATTTTTTATCTTTATCATGGACGTATCCCTTTTTATCTTTAGTTATCTCACCTACTATAAAATATCCTTTCGTTGTTCTAGTGTTACGATTGATATAAAGTATCATCTCTCTGGATTTTAAGGCTCCTTCTTTTAATTGGATGTTCATTCCAGAATTAATAATCCAAGTCCCTTTATCTCTTTTATCAAATTCTTGATCTCGAAAGCCTTCTTTATCGTAAAAATCTTCAAGATTTTTAGTTGGATACAAGCTCAACG
>NZ_KV830969.1:0-8634 GCF_001836945.1 Staphylococcus sp. HMSC062H10 | reverse complement strand
TTTTCTTTAATTTGTTTATCTTTACTGCTTTCTTCCTTTTTCATTCCGCAAGCCCCTATAAAAACAGATAGTATTATCAAGCATAGACACAATTTTACCCTTTTTGAATGAATCATCATTTCTCCACCTTATATTTTTAATACTGACTCAGTTTTTAATATTTACAACTAAAGCAAAAAATTATTTTGAACACTTTATGGAATTTTTATTCCAAACTTCTATTAACCCTATTCAGTAGGTTTGAAATTAATACTATCAGAAAAATACACATTTTCTTCTTTATTTCTTATAAAGTTAAATTCTAGTTCTTTAGAACCTACGGATGAGCCTTTTAAATCGCCAGATCCTCTCAATTTTAATTCCGGAGCCCTTTTGGTTGATATATCATATCGTTTTCTTAATTGTTGGACATTATAATCATCATTATTCAATTGATAGTTTGCGGAATAACTTGGTACGTTAGGATTGTATGAAATATCCCCATCTTTATAATCTTTAAAATCTTTAAAGTTGCCATATTGTACAAAGAACTTAAAGTTTTCAATCTCTTTTTTTAACTTATCATCCGTTATGGGCTTCGTTGGAATAATTCGATTATGTTCCATCTTGACAGGGTATTTTTTTCTTTATTATGGACGTATCCTTTTTTGTCTTCTGTTATCTCACTTATTAAAAAATATCCCTTAGCTGTTCTAGTGTTACGATTGATGTAAAGTACCATCGCTCTGGATTTTAAGGCTCCTCCTTTTAATTGGATGTTCATTCCAGAATTAATAATCCAAGTCCCCTTATCTCTTTTATCAAATTCTTGATCGCGAAAACCTTCCTTATCGTAAAAGTCTTCAAGATTTTTAGTTGGATACAAGCTCAACGTTTTGTTGAAATTTTCTTTAATTTGTTTATCTTCTTTCACGTTACACGCGCTAATAAAAACAGCTAATAATACTAAATACAGCCAAATCCTCAACTTTCTTGAGTGAATCATCATTTCACATCCCCATTTTTATTTTTGATGCAAAGTTAAGTTCAAATTCCAATATTAATAATACTAGAGGAAATTTTATGATTAAATTCTCGTCGATTTTAATTGTTAGTTGTATTTTTCACATATCAACATCACAAATTATTTAAAAAGCGCAAATATCTTTATAATTTTTATTGGCCTAACCAACTAATTAATTAAGATAAATTGCGCTTATATTTAAAATAATAACACTGAAACTCAATGTCTTTACTTATTAAAATTGATGTTTAAATACATCTTTACTAACATTCATTTTTCGGTTTACATTAATTTGTTAGATAGCGATATATATCATCTCTTACAGCTTTATCGAGTGCTAAATCCATCGTTACTACGTTTGAACCATTCAGCATTTTATCTTGCTTCTCTGAACCTTCTATATATCCAGCAGTTCCTAAATAATAAAAATATATACCATCATCATCTTTTTTCTGTACAAAAATATACATTTTAATTCCTTTTGCTCTATGGGACAAAATTTTCTGAACTTCTTTTGTTTTTAGCGTTCTATTAGATTTAGTAAACCATTTTAATTCATCTTGACTTAAAAATTCATCTTCATATTTTGTGCTATCACTTATATCTTCATGCTTATCATAAGTGATAAATATTGGCATTTCTTGGCTTCTTATCATGTATCCCATGATTACAGACGAACCATTTTTATTCCAATTAAATATTTTGCTAAAATCTTCTCTTGAATATTTATTATATAAAATCAGTCCATTTTTACCTTTTTGGTATTTTTCATTGTTATACTTTGATAATTCAATAAGATCTTCTAAAAATATTTTAAATGTTTGATTACTTAGAGCATTAGTAAATGCATCGCTTAGTCTTATCATTCTTTCATTACGTTCTATAATGGGACTTCCATAGATTTTTTCAATTCCTGCGTTGTAAAATGAGAAATCTAAAATTCTTAATGAAGTATCTATATCATTTTCTGTTATATCCTTAACTTCGTTCAGCATTTTATTTTTTAATTCATCATATGTTAATTCATTTTTTAAAAGTTCTTCTAAAACTAAACTATCGATTCTTTTCAATCCAGGTGCTATTTGCCTTGAAAAGAAAACCAGATTTTTAGATTCATTTTCCGTCAATAAAGCATCTATTTTTTTATACCTTACTAAAAACTCGTAATAATTACTAAATTTAGAAAATATAACGCTTGGATCTATAGAATGTTGTTGTATAAAATCCATTAGTAACGGCATGTGTCCCAATCTATTTTCAACTTCTTCATAAGCTTTTAATATTAATTTATTTTGATTCAATGATACTGCATCCAATGAATTGTAAATCTGTTTTTTAGCAATTTCTTCAAAATTAATTGTAGATACTCCATTAATCGAATCGTTATTCGTTAAAAACTTCTTATAATTATCTTTATTTTGCGATTGATCCCCAGAAAGCGCAATCGGAATTAAATAATTTGTCTTATAATTACCAATAAAATCAATTACTGTAACATACTCTTTGTTTGAACTTTTTCTTAATCCTCTACCAAGTTGCTGAATGAATATAATACTAGACTCTGTTGGTCTCAACATTACAACTTGATTGACTTCTGGAATATCAATACCTTCGTTAAAAAGATCTACAGTTATAATATAGTTAATCTTACCTTCTTTTAATTTTTCTATTACAATTTGGCGATAATTAACACTATCATCTCCTGTTAAAGCAACACTTTTAATCCCTTTTGAACTTAGTTTATCCGCTAAATCATAAGCTTCTTTTTTGCTACTTACAAAAATTAATCCTTGTAAAATTTCACCTGAATATCCATAGTAATCTGTTTTTTGAATAATATAATTAACTCTTTCATCGGAAGTTAAATATCTCAATTTAGTTACATCATCTTCTTTTATACCTTGATGTACATAATCAGTCACACCAAAATAATGAAATGGACATAAAATATCACTTTCTAATGCAGCTTGTAACCGTATTTCATACGCAATATTATAATCAAATAGTTCAAATATACTTAATTCATCTGATCTTTCTGGTGTTGCAGTCATTCCGAGCATAAACTTAGGTTTGAAGTAATTAAATACTCGTTGATAAGTAGATGCAGCAGAACGATGTGCTTCATCAAAAACAATATAATCAAATTCTTTTTCATCAAATTGCTTAAAATTATCATCTCTAGATAATGTTTGAATGGTCGCAAATAAATATTTGGCATCGACATCTCTATGTTTTCCTGTCAACAATCCAAAATCACTATCATTTTTTATAGGTAATACTTTTTTAAATTCTTCCTTAGCTCTATTTAAAATCCCCTCATTATGGACAATAAATAAAAATTTATTAGGGTTTACTTCTCTAACATCTAATGCACATAAAATCGTTTTGCCTGTACCAGTTGCAGATATTATTAACGCCTTATCTTTGGCTTTATCCCTTATAGCTTTTAATGACCTTAATGCTTCTGCTTGCATTAAATTCGGTACAATTTCCACTGATTTTTTCACCTTATCAGCTATCAGCATTTGAGTTTGTTCAACCTCCGCTAATTTTTCTAAGGAGCGGTACTCAAATGATTCTTTATATGAATTAATCCATTGCTGAGTCAGTGGGGTACTGTTTTGCCATAACAAGTCAAATTCATTTTTTACACTATCAACCAAATCCCCATTTTTCATAGTAGACAGTAAAACATTATGCTCATAATTAACCTTTAAC
The DNA here is from genome assembly GCF_001836945.1 of Staphylococcus sp. HMSC062H10. Lineage (NCBI taxonomy): Bacteria > Bacillati > Bacillota > Bacilli > Caryophanales > Staphylococcaceae > Staphylococcus > Staphylococcus sp. HMSC062H10. The sequence goes on along the minus strand of NZ_KV830969.1, from coordinate 4,913 downwards.
GCATTAGATGTTAAATTAGAGCTTCCTATTACCATAGAACTATAATCCTTATGTTCAAAAATATATCCTTTGGCATGGAATCCAGCAATATCGGTTAATCTTACCTCTACATTTTTTAATTTAAGTAATTCTCCATACATTTTAGGACTATTAAACCCTAAGTAATTAGATGTTAATATTTTCCCTTTAACACCCTTATTGCTTAAATCTAATAGTTGAGCCTTTAAGCTGGCTAAACCGCTTTCTGTTATAAAAGCCACAGAAAAATAGAACGTTTCACATTTTTGAAGTTCATCTATAATTGTTGAAAGAACTTTTTCATTTTTATTATTTACTAAAAGCTTCGGTGTATAATTACCTTTATGAGAAATATCTTTGTCTATAAACCCTTTATGTAAAGATTGATTGAAATCATTTAGTAATCTACTCATATTATCCCTCAGTCATAATTTTATTAACGGCTGGTATATCCGCTGGGGCCCAATTTAATTTATCAAGTTCGTTTATTGACAACCATTCAATACTCTTATGTTCAGTTAGAGTTGGTAACTCTTTGTTTAAAGTACATTTGTATGTTGTTAACCTAACAATTCCAAAATCATATTCATGTTCTGTAGTTATAACTTTGTCTCCAACAATTAGATCACATTTCATTTCTTCTCTAATTTCTCTAATCAAAGCGTCTTTTTCAGTTTCATTCTTTTCAATCTTACCGCCAGGAAATTCCCACATTAAAGGTAGACTCATTTCTTCACTTCTCTGTGCACAAAGAATTTTGTTATCAGAAAAAATAATAGCTCCTACTACATTGATTACTTTTTTCATAAGACTCACCCTTCAAATTAAAATCATCTTAATTGTTATTCTATCAAAAATTACAAAACTATATATAAATCAATATTAAAAATTAATATTTTTCAATTTCCTGCATGATATTTCACTCTTACATCTACTCCATGCATTTTCATACACATCTATTATATAATACTTGTGAAAAGTATTGTCTTGGGGCTGTGTTTTTTTACTTTTGGGGCGTATTTCTTTATAATTCATTACATAAATGTAAGGGCTTTAGTTTTCATGTTTTATTAAGTCTAACTGAGATTTTGAAAGGATGTTTAGCAACAATGAATAAAGAATTATGGATAGAAAGAGCTAATGATAGTTTAGTTAAACATTTTTATGAGCAGCAATCTGACATTGAACAGCGAGAAGGTTTTGAAAGTAAATTAACGTTTGGTACTGCGGGTATACGCGGAAAATTCGGTCTTGGTGAAGGTCGACTTAATAAGTTTACTATTGAAAAATTGGCATTAGGTTTAGCGCGTTATTTAAATGCCCAAACAAACAATCCCACAATAGTCATTCATTATGATATTAGACATCTTTCAGCTGAATTCGCCCAAATTATTGCTAATGTATTAGCAAACCATCAAATAACAGTTTATTTACCTGATACATATAAAACGACACCGGAATTATCGTTCGCGGTGCGCAATCTTAATACTAGTTCTGGCATTATGATTACAGCAAGTCATAATCCGAAAGACTATAACGGCATTAAAGTATATGGTTCTGATGGCGCGCAACTATCAACAGATGCATCAGAACTTGTAAGTCGCTATATTGAAGACGTTGGCGATCCATTACAGATTGATATACCAATTTCAAAACAAAATACATCTTATATCAAGCCATTTCCGAAATCTGTAACTGATGACTATATGAAACACATTCAAAATATGATTGACTATATTCCTAAATCTGATTTACAAGTTGTGTTCACTAGTTTGCATGGTACAAGTGTTCCGATTGTACCTAAGTTATTAAAATCTTTGAATTTCAATCAATTTAATCTTGTAGAAGCACAATGTAAACCTGACCCAAATTTTAGTTCAGTTCAAAGTGCTAATCCTGAAGACCATCGTGCTTTTGATCAAGCAGTCGAGCTAGCGCATAAAAATGATGCTGATTTATTAATATGTACTGATCCTGATGCAGATCGCCTTGGAATCGCTGTGCGTGATGTCCATGGTCAAATTACATATTTTAATGGTAACCAAATTGGCGCGCTGTTACTTAATTATCGTATTCAACAAACGTCTCAATTACGTCATCGCTTAATGATTCAATCCATCGTAAGCAGTGACTTAACAAAGTCATTAGCACGCTATAATAATGTTGAATACAAAGAGGTGCTGACGGGCTTTAAATTTATTGCTCAGGAAATAAGACAACTGGATGATTATCAAAATATGATTTTCGCCTTTGAAGAGAGTTACGGTTTTCTATCAGATCCTTTTGTACGTGATAAAGATGCCGTACAAATTGTGCCACTCATTATAAAATACGCTTCTGAGTTAAAATTATATGGCAAAACATTGAAAGATGAATTAGAACAGATTTATCAAACTGTTGGTAGACATGAGGATACATTATTCTCGCATACGCTAGAAGGATTAGAAGGGAAAAAGAAAATTAATGCAATAATGACCAAATTCCGTTCAAATCCACCGCAAGAGATTCAAGGACTGAAAGTGAAAGCAATTGAAGATTATTTAACTAGCGAGGTTTATCAGTTGGATAAAGATACAACGTCACAGATTAATTCTCCTAAATCAAATGTTATTCGCGTCTTATTTGACGAAGGATTTATCGCTTTACGTCCTTCTGGTACTGAACCTAAAATTAAATTATATGTGTCGTTAAAATGTCCGAATTTTGATGATGTAGCTCAAAAAATTAATGCGATGATTTTTAGCTAATTAAAAATTTTATACATCGAAATATTACATTTCATTTTATACTTATCAGCCCTTTTGAAACTAGAATCCTTATGTTTTCGCGTTTTGAAGGGGCTAATTTGTAATAATTTTTCAAAAGTATATTAGAAAATTAATTTTCATGTATTTTTCATATTAAGCGGTAATAATATAATAATTAATACCGCGACCTATTTAATTGTTTTCGCGATGAAAAAGGTTTAGAATTACAAAAATAACTATTTTAAATTTAGTTACAAATATATTTTAGAAAGGATGTGAAATAATGAAAGGCTCTAAACAAATACTTTTGATTATGGGCATTATATCTCTTATTGTTTTATTTATTTTTACATTATTCATCATGGCGCAATATGCAAAACATTATGAACAAAAATCCGACAGTTCCAACGCACATACTTTAAATTCATCATCAGCCATAATTGAGCAACATACTATGTCGAATATAGCGTCTCTAGATTTATACGCTCCTGTTCGTAACATTACTTCTAGTCGTGATATTCATCCCATTTATTTCATGACAAAAGATTAAAACTTCCTTTTTCATAACCCCATTCAACTAATAAATTAAAAAATGATAAAAACGTACTGTTTTTTAGAAACATACATATATAAGAAACGCATCCATTACTAAAAGACAGTACATTATATTCTATCGGGAAGGTGCAACAATGACCGTCAACATCGTATTTAGTATCGTATTCTGCATAAGTATGGTTATATTAGGCATTTATGTCGCAATAACTAAAGATTTCACACTAATTTCTTATATAAATCAAACGACCATTGCAGATAAACACAAGAACCAAATTGCATATATATTTGCGTTATGTATCAGTTTGAGTGCAGTATTTTTAATGTCTGCAATTCTATGCTTCGAATATGATTTTATTGCATTGTCATTCTTATTTTTAACGATAGCATTATTACTTATCGCATTATTCTACGTTTGCTTTTATAAAATTACAAAATATCCATAAATATTTGCGATAGTGTGTTGGTTAGATTTAATGGTGCGCTGTCAGTAAGCAATTGTTTGCGAAAAAAATACAACCTTGTACGAATACAAAGTTGCATTAATATAGAAAAATTTATGCTTTTTAATGTTATAAACCTAATTCTTTAATAAATCGTGTTAATTCTTCTCGCATACTGTCATCTTTCAATGCATATTCTATGGTAGTTTTAACGAAGCCTAATTTTTCTCCAACGTCATAACGTTCGCCTTCGAAGTCATATGCATACACTTGGTTATCATTATTCATACGCTCAATCGCATCTGTTAACTGAATTTCGTTACCTGCGCCTTCTTTTTGCGTTTTTAAATAATCGAAAATTTCAGGCGTTAATACATATCGCCCCATAATAGCTAGGTTTGATGGTGCCGTACCTTGTGCTGGCTTTTCAACAAACTTTTTCACTTCATACTGACGTCCATTTTTAGTTAATGGATCAATAATTCCATAACGATGAGTATCTGCTTCCGGAACTTCTTGGACACCTATAACTGAGTGCCCCGTTTCTTCATAAACGTCAATCAACTGTTTCACTGCTGGCACTTCAGATTCAACAATATCGTCACCTAATAATACCGCAAATGGTTCATTGCCGATAAATTGACGCGCAGAACTAATCGCATGCCCTAAACCTTTTTGTTCTTTCTGCCTTACATAAAAAATATTCGCAAGTTCCGTTGAATACTGAACTTTTTCTAGTAACTCAGATTTACCTTTTTCTTTTAAAACCATTTCTAATTCTTTTTGACTATCAAAATGATCTTCAATCGCGCGTTTGTGGCGACCTGTCACTATAATAATATCTTCAATTCCAGCTCTTGCAGCTTCTTCAACGATATATTGTATTGTGGGTTTATCTAAGATAGGAAGCATTTCCTTTGGCATCGCTTTAGTTGCTGGTAAAAATCTAGTCCCTAAACCAGCAGCGGGAATGATTGCCTTTTTTATTTTTTTCAAAGTTAATGTGCTCCTTTTCCTAAGTATTAAATCTATGTATCAACGTCATTTTAACACTAATTAGAACGCCTTCATAGTGTCATTGAGTATGTAATTATTTCTTGGGAAATTTGATTTAATTTTAAAAAACAGGCTTACTTCATATAATTTATGAAAT
>NZ_KV830968.1:0-341 GCF_001836945.1 Staphylococcus sp. HMSC062H10 | reverse complement strand
TTTTTTTGCGTTTTAAGAGGTCATTTAGAGCATTCTCTAATTTTGAGTACAAAAATACATAATATAAAAAAATCGTCCTTTTAAAACCTTTTTAGGACATTTTAAACACATTTTTATGATTTGGATCAATGTAGAATAAATGTCATAAACGTATAGAAAAAATACGTCGTCATTTCTAAGTACAGATAAATTTCTGATGCAGTACTAAATTATGGGGAAACCTACCTGTAAAAAATAAAAAGATTACTATATTTTAATTTTATTTTTTCTGTTCGTTTTTTCGACACCAGGACGGGCGATTTTTACGTACTGCCCATTTACATGCAAATTTAAAAATTAGC
>NZ_KV830967.1:0-1169 GCF_001836945.1 Staphylococcus sp. HMSC062H10 | reverse complement strand
AATCACAATATTTTTTTTATATTGATGGTTGAAAAGTATCGTATCTATTTTATTTTTTTCATTTTCGTTTAGATAAAGTGACTGTTTCTTTAAATATTTAAGATATAATAAGGCTTTCAAAAATTTAAAACTTAAAATAATAACTAAAACTATCCAAATAACTGTGCAGATATTATCAATTGAATCCCAATTAAACTTATGGATATCTGTTGCGAACTCTTGAACAGGTTTGGTGGTAATTATGTTATGGTTCAAGTCGTGTGACTTACTTTCAACTGTGGGCGCTTGATTATTCACATTATTAAATTTTATAAAAGAGAATTTAATTGGGATAAAAGGAATTAATCCAGCAAGCACAGTTAGATACCAAACTTTATAATTTAAACTATAATTAAAATAGCGTTTTAATATGTACCTAAAAAATACTAACAATAGAAATATAAAACAAAAGCTTACTACACTCATTATTAGTAATTTAGCCATTTTGACACCTTCTTTCAAATATTTATAATAAACAATTGACATCAATATTACAATTGTAATATTATTGTTTTGTAAAAATTACAACTGTGATATCGGAGGGTTTATTTTGAAAAAGTTAATATTTTTAATTGTAATGGCTTTAGTTTTAAGTGCATGTAATTCAAACAGTTCACATGCCAAAGAGTTAAATGATTTAGAAAAAAAATATAATGCTCATATTGGTGTTTATGCTTTAGATACTAAAAGTGGTAAGGAAGTAAAATTTAATTCAGATAAGAGATTTGCCTATGCTTCGACTTCAAAAGCGATAAATAGTGCTATTTTGTTAGAACAAGTACCTTATAATAAGTTAAATAAAAAAGTACATATTAACAAAGATGATATAGTTGCTTATTCTCCTATTTTAGAAAAATATGTAGGAAAAGACATCACTTTAAAAGAACTTATTGAGGCTTCAATGACATATAGTGATAATACAGCAAACAATAAAATTATAAAAGAAATCGGTGGAATCAAAAAAGTTAAACAACGTCTAAAAGAACTAGGAGATAAAGTAACAAATCCAGTTAGATATGAGATAGAATTAAATTACTATTCGCCAAAGAGCAAAAAAGATACTTCAACGCCTGCTGCTTTCGGCAAGACTTTAAATAAACTTATCGCAAATGGAAAATTAAGCAAAAAAA
>NZ_KV830966.1:65204-90129 GCF_001836945.1 Staphylococcus sp. HMSC062H10 | reverse complement strand
TGGAATTAACGTTGACATATTGTCATTCAGTTTTTCAATGTTCATTAATGTTCAATCTCTTTTATTGTACTTCATTAAATTATTGAAGTACAATAACTTTTTGAACGATTACTTTATTTATTTTATATTGTTTTTATAGTTATTTCAATGGTAAGTTTTACACTTTTGAAATTCTTCTTTAAAAACATCATCGCCGTTTTTGACGACTTTATTATCTTATCAACTTTATAATTTAAAGTCAATAACTTTTTTGAAAAATATTCGTGTTTGCAAGTCGCTTCTTTTTTCAATGCGTTGATTGCTTAACACAAGAACTTATTTTACCAGCATTTTAAAACAATTCAATATAAAAACGTACAAAATAAAAGTAATTTTGTACGTTTAGCATATATTATACCTATTTATTTGTCGCAGCTATAACTTTTTGTGCAATCGAGCTATAAATTTTACCTAATCTGTCTTCAGCTTGATAAATTGAAGGTGCAAAGTCTTTTGGATTCCAAGACGGTTGCTCTAAAGGTAATTCCCCAAGTAATTGAGTATTAAGTTCATCAGCTAACTTAGTACCGCCACCTTTACCAAAAACATATTCTTTATTACCCGTCTCTTTACTTTCAAAATAACTCATGTTTTCAATTACTCCAAGAATAGAATGGTCCGTATGTTTTGCCATCGCACCTGCGCGAGCTGCAACAAATGCTGCTGTAGGATGAGGTGTCGTTACAATAATTTCCTTACTTGAAGGTAACATCGTATGAACATCTAAAGCTACATCCCCTGTTCCAGGTGGAAGATCGAGTATTAAATATTCAATGTCTCCCCATTTAACTTCTGTAAAGAAATTCGTCAACATTTTACCTAACATTGGCCCTCTCCATATAACTGGCGCATTTTCTTCCACAAAAAAGGCCATTGATATAACTTTAACGCCATGACGTTCAACTGGAATTACTTCCTTCCCTTTAATTCCAGGCTTTTCATCAATACCCATCATATCTGGTACACTAAATCCATATATATCGGCATCTACTAATCCGACTTTTTTACCTTCACGGGCTAAGGCAACGGCTAAATTTACTGCAACAGTAGATTTACCGACGCCACCTTTACCTGAAGCAATAGCAATAAATTCAACTGGATTATTTTGAGATAATAAGCCTTCTATCGTTTTAGGTTTATTTTCTTCTTTTGGTTTAAATTGATTTACTTTTTCTTCTGGTAACGTTTCAAATCGTATACCCACAGTTTTTGCACCATTTTCTTTTAAAACATTAACAACTGCCATCTGTAAATCTAATTGCGGTGCGCCACCTAATTGTGCCATTGCCACTTTAACACTTACATGTTCTTTTTCTTCCTTAATAGAAACTTCTACAATACCTTCTGTTTCTTTTAAAGGTACATCTATAATAGGATCTTTAATTTCTCCTATTAGTTCTTTAACTTGATCTACCGTTAACAAAGCAAATCCCCCTTAATCAATTTAAAATATCTACATCATAGCAAATAACAATTTTTGCTTAGTCTATCAATAAAAGTATAAAACTTTTCATTAAATAAAAAAAGAAGTTAGCCTATTATTTTCAATAGACCAACTACTATAATTATTTTAAAATTCCCTTCTATTACTTTCTATTACTTTAGGTTCTCTTATAAAAAGCGCTATCACATAAGCTGCCATAACAAGCACAGCTACAAAAGCAAATGAGATATCCACCCCTATAGCAATTGATTGCTGTTTAATTTCAGTTGCAGTTAAATGCGATGGCGATGTAGATGAGAATATTTTTGCGCCAAAACTCATCAAAGTAACCATTAATGCTGTTCCTAATGAGCCAGCCATTACACGACCAAAGTTCATAATAGCCGTGCCATGTGAGATTTCTTCATTTCTCAAAGAATTAATTCCTGTAGTATTTATCGGCATCATGAGTAAAGAAACTGAAAACATTCTAATTGCATATACGACTATTAAATACGTATAAGATGTGTCTGTATGCAAGAAACACAACATAATAGTAGTAATTGTTAAAATCGTAAAACCAGTATAAATCAGTGGTCTAGGACCATACTTATCATAAAATTCACCTGTAAAAACCGACATAATACCATTTATGATTGCACCTGGCATGATAACAAGTCCAGACAATAATGCAGATAGAGCTAAGCTATTTTGAACATAGAGCGGTATTAATAACGCTGGACCAACCATTGACATCATTATGATCATTGAGCTAATCGTACATAATGCAAATGTTCTATTTTTAAAAACACTTAAATTTAAAAGTGCATTGCTTATATTGAATTGTCTACGAATAAATAAGTAGATGATAATAGAACTAATTATCATGGCACCAATGACTACCGGGCTAGTAAATCCTAGGTCGCCTGCACTACTGAATGCATATAACATTAATCCAAATCCAATCGTTGAATACATTACAGAGCGCTTATCTAATTTAGTATATTTCACTTCATTATAGCTTGAAATTGAAATTAAACCGAAGATGAATGCGACTAAAGCAATTCCTACAATTATAATAAATGGTACTCGCCAACTCGCTTGATCAATGATTAATCCAGTAACAGTAGGCCCGATTGCTGGTGCAAATTGAATAACTAAACCAGCTAATCCCATTGCAAATCCTCTATGTTCTTTACTGAATAACGTAAACAATGTGAATTGCATTAAAGGCATGAGTACGCCTGCCCCCATAGCTTGGATGACACGCGCTACCATTAATACGCCAAAATTGGGTGCCATGGCTGCAACAATTGATCCTACTAAAAATGTCCCCATCGCTGCTAAGTATAAAGGTCTAGTTTTAAACCTGTCCATTAAGTATGCTGTTAGAGGTATCATGACGCCATTAACAAGCATAAACCCAGTAACTAGCCATTGCGATGTACTTTCATTAATATTTAATTCTCTCATTATACTAGGTAACGCTGTATTTAATAATGTTTGATTTAAAATAGCTACAAACGCACTAATCAACATAACAGCAACTATGAAGTTTCGTCTCCGGGTTGTTAATTCAACTTTAGCCACCACAATTCCTCCTTTGTAACAAATTTACGTTTATTAGCATATATACTTAAAATATATTTCAGATTAAAGTACCAACTATTTATATCAATGGTTATTATTAACCGTGATTAATTGAAGCAAAACAACTCATTTTCTACTATATGAATAAAAAGAAGTTGGAACACATCATTGCCCCCAACTTCAAACCTCTATTTTCTATTGTTTAGATTTTTACTTTCAGGGTAAAACTGCAGCTTACAAACATATAAAAAGCCTATAATAACCATGATGACCCAAAAATCAATATTGATATACACATAGTTCAGATGAATAATAAAATAAAATAACGTTGTTGCAACCATATAAGAGATTAAATGAAAAGTTGCACCTCTAAAATAAGCATTTTCAGGTAACATTTTTCTAAAATAATCCATCAAATTTTCAACTGCAAATACGATAAAGTAGCCAAATATAATATAACTACCATAATATAGCAAATTGTCGTACATACTTCTGTTATATGTGAAGTCACCTAACCTAAAATAAATAAGAATTCTACTTAATCCATATAGTCCGAACCCTAAAAACGTTAAGAATATCGCACCAGAAAGCACAAAGATAAAGAGAACAATAATTGTTGTTAATAAATTATAAAACTTATGTTTAAGATAATTCATAACTATTGTCCTCCTTACCAATAATAATTTATATTGCTTGTAATTTTAAGATAGTTGATTACACTTCAAACTTAGTAAAATGATTATTTGTTACTTTATTTACACTACATCAATTTTAATCATAATTCTATTCTTTTGTTTGTGACGCCGCTTCTCTATAAAATATGAGCCATACAACGATGAGCCCTACACTTATCAAGGATACAACGCCTAAAATATTATGCAAGTTTGCACCAAACAATCCTGATTTTAATGCATAAAGGTATCCCATAATCGTCGAACCTATTGATGCGCCAAGGTTTTTTGTTAATCCATAAAACGACATCATTTTCTTCATTTGTATTGGACTTGTTTCCTCTTGGACAATTACACTATCTTTTGTATAAATATATCCAAAGCTTAGTCCACTTAAAATTAAGACACATGCTATAAGAATTGGTAATTTTATACCAAACGCAATGATTATACTACTTAATAATAATAATGTAAAAGACGACAAATAGATAACTTTTCTTGATAACTTCGCTTCAATATGGTGCAAATTAAAATTCAATGTAATCCACGCTACAGAAAGTGGAAAAATAACTAATCCACTTTGCAATGGCGATAACCCCAGTTGTTCTTGAAGATACACAGGAATATATAAATTAAAGCCCATTAAACAAACAGCTGTAAGAAGATCTGTAATAAAGACCAAAGTAATCATTCGATTAAATTCTGCTACTGGTAAGAATGGGGATGAAACTTTTTTCTCAACATTAAATAATCGAAGTGCAACTAATATTGCTAAGACAAAACCTATGATATTTAAATATAAATGTTGTTGGTTTAACAATGCAAACATAATTAAACCAATGAAAATATAAAACAGGGTGATACCTTTAGTATCGAATTTTGATTTAGCCACAGTTTTTTCTTCTGGAAAATGAAATGTCCAGACAACCAATATTATTGCAATAATCGCAATCGGTATATTTATGTAGAATAACCAATGCCATGTTGCAAATTCTAATATGCCACCACCTAGAAGTGGTCCAATGATACTCGAAATCCCCCAAACGCTACCAACGATACCCATAATTTTATAGCGTAATGGAATTTCAAACGCTAATTTAGGTACAATTTGTGACAAGGACATCATGACACCAGATCCAAACCCTTGAATTACACGTGATATAATCAACATACTAAAATGTGTGCTTAAACCTGACATTAAACTACCAACCGTGAATAGTGTAAGACCTGCGATAGCAATATAAATAATTTTAAAACGAGTTAATAATTCACCTACTATTGGATTCGCAATCACTAATGCAATAAAGTAAGCCGTAAATATTAATGAAATTAAATTCCCTGCATTTAAATCTTGCTTAATTGTTGGTAACGCTAAAGAAATAATTGATGATTCGATTGCAGCCATAAACATGATTAGTATTAAAGCTATTACAGTTACAATTGATTTTAAACGCATGCTATACCTCCTTTTATAATAATGATAGTGCTATGTAATTTCTAATTTTACTATTTCCTATCTTATCCTCTTTTAAATTCAAATTAGTTTTTTTAAAATCTATTTGTTACACCTACTAAAAAATTCAAATAAACGTATCCATCAAATGTCTGATTAATACAAATTAAGTGCACTCCCAGCTTTAAAAATCATACCGATTTTAAAAAAGCAAAACAATCCTCTATTAGAATGAATTAAGTAATAAAAAAAGCGGAGTTTCCCCCACCTTCTGATAAACTATTACATAAAATATAAAATAGCAATTAAATGCAATAATGATGCTATAACGATAAAAATATGCCATATCATATGAAAATATGGTCTGTTTTTTTGTGCATAAAACCAGGCACCAATTGTATATGACACACCACCTAAGAAAATGAATAATATGAATATCCATGATGTGCGAATAAAAATAATTGGTAACAAGATAATACCTACCCAGCCCATCACTAAATAGACAATTAAACTTAACTTTTGATTAACTTTGACAGCTATGGATTTATATAAAATTCCCCAAAGAGTCGTTCCCCATAATAAAATAAATACTGTCCAACCTATCCAACCACCTACAATTGTTAACAAAATAGGAGTGTATGTACCTGAAATTGCTACGTAAATCATACTATGATCAATAATCCTTAAAATATATTTATGGGGTGTTTCATTTTGCATAGAGTGATAAATTGTTGATGAAATAAACATCATAAAGATAGAAATAACATAAATTGACATACTAACTGATGCAAGTGTGCCATTTGCAATATAACTATGTACAGCCGCATAAGGTAAGACTAATAGTGTTAACAGCGCTGCCAGACCATGAGATGCAGCATTGCCTATTTCTTCTCCAAATGACAATGGAATGATATCCTTAAATGTTTCTACAATTGTGTCATTACTTTTTTTACTTGATTTGGACATCATAGTCACCGCCTAACATTAAATTAAACCCATTCTACGTAAATCTTCAGTCGCTGTTGCAACACTATCTTTACCTTCTTTATTTTTTAGAGGTGAGAACTCTTCTTCTCTAGGAACTTGTAACGTGACAAAACTAGTTCCATAAGTAAATATGTCAAAATAGAACAATTCGAATTTTAAAGTTGGTTGTTCAATAACACCAAAGTTCTCATCTAATTGCTTCAAATTCTTAATAGCTAAATGATAAGGTAATTCACGATTTACAGCATTTATAATAAATCCAAGTTTAAATGCATGAATACCGATATTAGCATTGTTAAATTGATTTGCAACTTCTGGATCTAATTCTGAATACTCCAATACTGTATCTTTACAATCGACATTAACTAATCGTCCAACACTTTCTCCTGGTTTTGGTTGAATCGTTTTAGAAGTAATATCGTAATCATGTTCTACCGTAAATCCTGCAAATAGTGGATCCAACACTTTTACTAAAACATTGTCGATATTATTCAAGAAAATATACTTAACGCCATTATTAGACATTTCTTCTAAGTATCCTGACTTGTCTAAAGATTTAAACACGCCACCATTACCATTTGGCGTTTCCATAATACGACCTTGTTGATTTAAAATTAACTTCCCTTCTTCACTAAGCGCCACAATATTATCTTGTTTAAAGAAATGTATTGCTTCTTGATCATAACCAAAGTAGTTATGCGATTCAAAATAAGCTAAAGTTTCTTCATGATTGATATCACTTGTCATAATGTACCATTGAATTATATGACCAGTTTGTCGATGTAGTTCTTTTAATTGTTTTGCCTGAAGTTCAAATAAACTTACACCTTCAATTTCGAATGAACCTTTAGGTCCTTTATATCCAAGTCTTGTTCCTTGTCCACCTGCCATCAAAAGTACTGCAAATTGTCCTTCTTTAATAGCTTGAAGTCCTTGTTCCTCTAAACGCTTAATCTCATCATCACTCATTTGTGATTTAATATCATATTTCACTTCAGAAACTGCAGATACATCATCTATTGTTTTCTTATTGATGTATAAATCGTTATATAATTTGGCAATAAAATCTAAATCTAATGACGCTACCTTCTCTTCAAGCGCTTCTTTTTCATTATTACTCATTATTTTTTCATATTCACATAAATGATCTTGTTTATATTTAGCTAATTGATTTTTATCTAGCATTTTACGCCTCCTGCTGAGTTTGTAACCTTTAATAATTTATTTTCTATAAAAACTTAGTATTCCAGTTGCTTATTATATCATTGATGAAAGGCTGAAATAAAACATAAACTGTTCCGACCATTAACGCAGTAGCTAAAGATAAGTCTACAAGTCCACCTGTTTTAAATTGAATCGGTGTCTTCACATTAAACGGTAACGGATAAAATAATTTCACGCCTTTTGGTGTTATCATATCTAGTATAACATGTGACACTAATCCAATTATAATTGCTGCCATATAATAATTAGGCGTCTGAATAATTTGCAATAAAAATGCTATGATTGCGATAAATAATATTGAATGCGTAAAGGTTCGATGTCCAAAGATCAATCTCACAAAAAAACTAATTACCTTAAACCTTCTGCCAATCTTACTTTGAGTGTGACATATATCGGGTAATAAGCTAGCTAGAGTTGCTAGAATGATAACCGTAACCGACGAAAAAATATCCGTTTGAAAATATTGTGTTGTTAGCGCTCCAACGAGCATGCCGCATGAAGCATGTGTTTTACCTGTCATATTTGTTCTCCTTTAATACTCACATTTTACCATAAATCCGCCAAAAACACGAACATATTTTCGGTTTGAGCTTCATTAGTATGACACAATTTAAAAAAGTATCACATAACTCTTGAAAACGATTACAAAATCGTTTATGATGTATTTACAAAATATTTAAAGGATGTGTTTGAATAATGGCAATGACAGTAAAAAAAGATAATAATGAAGTGCGTATTCAATGGAGAGTTGCTGATATCAAAATTCCTACAAGTGAAATTAAAAATATTACACAAGACCAAGATATTCATGCAGTTCCTAAATTAGACAGCAAAGATGTATCTAGAATCGGCTCAACATTTGGTAAAACGAATCGCGTTATTATCGATACTGAAGACCACGAATACATTATTTATACTCAAAATGATCAAAAAGTTTACAATGAATTAACTAAATAAATTGTATAAAAAAATCATTCATGGTGAGGGCTTCATGAATGATTTTTTTTAATTGATTCAACTCCCAGCATAAACAAATACAAAAGGACAACTGTTCCCACAATTTTAACAGTTGTCCTTTCTTATATCTAATTACAATAACAAGTGTGCCATCAAAGAAATAATCGGTAGTGTAATGATTGTTCTAATTAAGAAAATCATAAATAATTTGCCGATGCTTACAGGAATCTTGGAACCAAGTATGACGCCACCTACTTCAGACAAGTATATCAACTGTGAAATACTTAGTGCACCAATAACAAAGCGAGTTATATCATTTTGTACACCTTCAATTAATATAGAAGGTAAAAACATATCGGCAAAACCGATAATAATCGTTTGAGAAGCTTGTGCCGCTTCAGGTATTTGCATTAACTCTAAAAATGGAACAAAAGGTTTACCCAATATGACAAAAAAGGGCGTGTAGTTCGCAATAATGGTAGCAATAGTACCAATACTCATCACTACAGGCAAAATAACAAACCACATATCAACGACTGTTTTTAATCCTGACTTAAAAAAGTCAATAACGCCCGGTGCTTTAATACCAACTTCTGTTGCAGTATCAAAGCCGTGTCTCAATGCCGTCTTTCCTTCTGGCAATGCCTCAGTACGCGCACTTTCGGGTACCTCCTTAGCATACTCATCAGGAATTTTATTTAAAGGCCAAATTCTTGGCATAATGACTGCTGCAACAAGGCAGGATACTATCACTGATAAATAGAAAGCAAAAAATTGATTTTGCATGTGCACTGTTTCAGCAACTACAATTGCAAAAGTGATAGAAACTACACTAAATGTCGTTGAAATAACTGTTGCTTCACGACGAGAATAATATCCTTCACCATATTGTCTACTTGTAATTAAGACCCCAACAGTTCCGTCTCCAATAAATGATGCTAAATTATCTACCGTCGAACGTCCTGGCAATGTAAATAAAGGTCTCATAACCGGTCTAAAAATAGGACCCAACATCTCTAACAAACCGTATTCCATTAATAGCGGTAAAAATAGAGCTGCAAATAAGAATACTGCCACTAATGTTGGCAATAAACTTGAAAATAGTAATCCACCTGTTTCATCTGAATATATTACCTTTGAACCGATTTGTAAAAAAGTCATCCACGCAAAGATAACGGCAAGTAATCGCAAAATTAACCAACCTATTCTTACATTAAACGCATTATGCAATAATCCGTCAGGTTTCAATTTATCTTTTAAAACAGTTGAACAAATCAGTGTTATGATACCCGATAAAGTAATTATCGTCACAATTAAAAATGGCATTACGCCACCTAATACATCTTTAAGCACGCCTGCTAAAAATGCCACGGGTAACGTTGTTTGCTTCTGTCCATCTTGTTCGACTGGAATTGGTACTAGAAATAATAAGATACCAATTAAAGACATCGTAATAAACTTAAGTCTCCCAATGACTATCTCTTTCCTTGAAAAGCTATCCATAAAATCAATCCATTTCTCTATGTATTCGTTTTAAGTATATACAGAATTCTATTCAGTTAACAAACATATTCCTTATCATTCTATCTTTTAAAATGTTTATGTATGCAAAATAATGAATAATTACAGTTATTAAATATACGCTATTTCTTGTAATTTTTCAAGATGAAATCAAAAAAGGTTAAGTACAATTACTGATTTCGTACTTAACCTTTTTTAAACTCTAATCATATGTTAGTTATTTCATTCTTCGTAATAATATTAAGAAGTATGGTGCACCGATAATTGCAATGATAACCCCTACAGGAATATCCAGTGGCGGATGAATGCCACGGGCTAAACCATCACCAAATGTTAACAATATAGCACCAATTAACCCCGACATGATAATAACGTGTAATGTTTTATTTCCTATTAATTGTCTCGCAATATGAGGTGCAATTAATCCTAAAAAGCTAATACCACCGACAACTGAAATTGCGGATCCTGCTAATATTACTGCTAAAATTAGCAATAGCATTTTAATAGTTTTAACTTTTAAACCGAGTGCGGTTGCAACAGCATCACCTAGATTCAATACATCTAATTGATAACTCAATAAAATGATGATTGGTATCGTTATTAAAAACCAAGGTAATATAGTATAAATATTCGACATATCATGTCCATATAGACTACCTGTCAACCAAACAAGCGCTTTGTTGGCTTCCAATGGATTTCTAATTAATAAAAATTGAACAATCGCCGTACATATTGCGCCAATTGCTAAACCAATTAAGGCAAGCTTTGAACCTTTAACATCATATTTTGAAATTAAAAATGATAAAAATAAACTTACTGCAAAGGCACCTAAGAATGAACCTATAGGTAATACAAACAAAGGTGCTGTTGGAAAGATCATAATAATAATCACAGCAGCTAAACTGGCACCTTTAGAAATACCTATAACATCAGGTGAGGCTAACGGGTTTCTTATTACAGCTTGTATAATTGCACCTGATATAGCCAAGCTACTACCGATAATAATACCAAGTAATGTTCTAGGTATACGATACTCATTTAAAATAAAATCATCTTGCGTAAAGATTCCCTTAATAGCATCAATCGGATGAATCATGACAGACCCTACACATAAACTTATGAATATACTCACAATTAAAAGGATTGTGATTAAACTATAACGACGTATAATTTTCGTTGTCATCATATTCTTTTCACCCCTTTAATCGTTATAAATAAGAAGTAAAGTGCACCTACGAATGATGTAACAATCCCTACTGGTGATTCATAAGGATATGTAATTAAACGACTTAATACATCTGATAGTAGTAACAAATCTGCACCTATAATAAATGTTAATGGAATCATGACTAAATAATTCTTACTCACATAGCGTTTGACGATATGTGGCACAATTAATCCAACAAAGCCAATTGGCCCTGCTATTGATACAGACATACCTGTAAGAATAATGACTAATAGTCCAATGATAATTCTAACTTTATTTATATTTTGACCCAATCCCTTAGCAATATCATCGCCAAGTTCCATTATCGTTAACTGACGCCCAATAAAGATTGTTGCAATTAATGCGCCAATAAGCCATGGTAAAATGGTTAAAATCTCATCCCACTTCATACTGGATAATGAACCAACAAGCCAAAACATCACTTGTTCATTAGAATTCTCATTTAAGATTATAATCCCTTCAGTCATACTACTAAAAAATAAATGAATGGCCATACCAGCCAACGCTAATTTAATAGGCGTCATACCTTTTGTAGCACCAGAAAGTGTGTAGACAGTTAATCCACCAATAAAGGCGCCAATGACACCTAAATAAAGTGCGTAGTATTCTAATGACGGAATAATAATCGTTACTAATACAATGACAAATGACGCGCCAGAACTAACACCAAAAATCTTTGGAGATGCCAGTGGGTTACGAGTCATTGCTTGCATTAACAAACCAGAAACGGCTAACGCACCGCCAATAAATAGACCTGCAAGCATTCTCGGCATACGTACATTATGTAATAAAAATGAAGCTTTTGTATCCGTATGGCCAGTAACATAGTGAACGATATCGCTAAAATTAATTTTTGAAGAACCAATTGCCATATTTAAATATACACAAATAAAAAGAAAGCACACACTCAGCATATACGTGAGTGTTGTGCGTCTTTTTCTTTTATGATCTATGGCAGATTGGCTACTTATTTCTTTCATAGCCATTTACTTCCACCTTACTTTTGTTCTTGTTTAGATAATTCAACAAGTTCTTTAGCCATTTCTTCAGAAGAAATTAAGCCACGAGATCTTGCCCAAACATCACGGTCAACAATATCAACGCGATTATTTTTAACTGCATTCAATTTTTTCCATGTTGCATCTTCTTGTAACTTCTTGAATTCAGCAGAATCTTTTTTTGCATGATCTGTCATAATAATCATGCGTTCAGGATTTAAATCAGCTAAATGTTCAGTGTCTAATTGTAAGTAAGGTCCTTTCAAATATTTACTTAAACCTTTTGTTACATCGTCACTTAATGCATTTTTAAATCCTAATTCATTTAAAAATTGACCAACATAAGAGTAGTTTGGATGCGCTAGTAATCCAGCTTTCGCAACTACTGCTGGCAGTACTTTTTGATTTCTATCAAATTTAATTTCATCTTTATACTTATTGATTAATTTATCATGCTCAGCAAGACGTTTTTCGCCTTCTTTTTCTTTATCTAAAGCTTTCGCAATTGTCTTGAAAGCATCGATATTTTGCTTGTAGTCACCATCAAAGCTCTTTAATGATAATGTTGGTGCAATTTTGTTTAATTCTTTATTAATACCTTTATGTCTACTGCTATCAGCGATAATTAAATCCGGTTTTAATTTACTAATTTCTTCTAAGTTTGGCTGTTTACGTGTACCTACAGAAGTATAATCCCCAATTTTTTCTCTAACTGGTTTAATGATACGTTTTTTCTTACCATCATCAGCAATACCAACTGGTTTAACGTCTAATGCTGCTAATGCATCTGCAAATGAGTACTCTAATACAACGATACGTTTTGCATCTTTAGGTACTTTTACTGTACCATTTTCATCTTTTACCGAAATCGTATCTTTAGTTGATGATTCTTTTTTACTTGAATTATCCGTATTACCACAAGCTGCAACTAAAAATAAGGCAACTATTAATCCCAATATACTAAAAGTTTTTAGACCTCTCATCGTTCCACTCCTTAATATGTATAACTTCATTTATTATTTTATTGATAACAATTATCATTGTCAAGTAGCGTTCAATCTTTTTTATATTACTAAAATGTATGACTATATATATCCCCTCTAATAATTATGACTACAATTAGCACATTTCCTTAGACAAAATACTGATAATGTATCATGGCTATATCATCTTTGAATTAATACAATTGACACCATTTAGCATGACCGTTATCTCTGTAATTCAGCTGTTATTACCTGTTACATTTTTTATGTGCCGAACTGTTGCACTTAAATAGATAAATCAACAAATACAAAAAATCTAAGTTGAACAATTATGATACAACCGTGTAAACGATATGTAGTATAACTAGTCAACTTAGACTTATTGATAAATATATTAATATTGGTTTACCATAGCAGGAGATTTCACATCAAAATTTTGAAGTAGCGTATCAATATTTGAATCATCAATATATACCTTATGTAAATTTTTCATATACATCGAATGAGAAAGTGCTTCATAATTTAATGAAAAAGATATATGATCTCCAACTTGATAGTGTCCTTGACCATTTAAATCAAGCATTAAATGATCACTCGAAGCACCTAAAATATTGATATGCTGATCCATAGGTGAAATATTATCGACTTTTGTATCTAAATAACCAATGTCTACAATAGCTTGTATGAATGATTCATGCGTTTGTGTATTAACTCGAGGTTTAATTTCTAAAATCTCAGCCTCCAATGTAATCGCATCTTGATATAACATAGCTATCGCTTGATTTGTCGTTGTATCAACACCTCTAAACAACGTTTCACCTATTCGCAATTCATTTATTTTACCCAAATCATTATATAAAAGTTGTGGTAACATGCTCGAATTACCACCTGAAATAATTTTCAATCGATATCCTATTTCTCTTTCAACAGCTGAGACGAATCGATTAATCATAAAGATATCATCATCACTTGGCGCATCAGATTTAAAACACATAAAATTGAATGCTAAACCTACAAAATGGATATTTTTCAAGTGAATAATCTCTTTAATATAATCTAAAACATCATAAGTCAGAACACCTTCACGGCCATCTTTCCAATCTACCATTAATAAAATCTTATGTTTTTTTCCTAAAACTTCTGCTACTTCATTTATTTGATGTATGGTAGATAATTCTGTTTGGATACTCATATCAACTTTTTCTATCATATCTGAAATCTCTTTTTTGGCAGGCGTACGCAATAACGTATATGTTAAATCCTGATCTGCAATACTAATTATGTTATCCAATCTGGATTCTGCAACATGATTGATACCTAACGCTTTTATGCTTTCTACAATTGTACGGTCACCAGCTATGCACTTAATTACTGGTGTAAATTGCATATTTTTACTTTGAAAAACTGTTTGAAGTACTTTGGCGTTATATTTAATCTTCGATATATTTATATTAACGTGTGCCATGTAGTACTACACCTCTTTTTTTATCGGATTATCTAACTCAATATTTAAATATTGCTTTACTTTATTTTCCATTCTCATATTTAACAACGCTTTGACAGTAATTGTTGGTCCAAACAAAATATCTTTTAACTCATTTGCATGTGGTAGTGTTGGGTTAATGGCATGCGCTACTACTTGCTGTACTATGTTAAATAATTCGGTTTCTTCAACACAATCATACTGATTAAAATGATGGATTAATTCTGCCATTTGATTTTGAATAACAGCATGTTGGAATTTTGCAATCACTGCATCTTTAGAATCAGCTATTAAACTATCATTTGTAATTTTAATATCTGATACACGATGTTGTAATGTTTCTAAATCAATTCTAGAACCACCTAAATCTCTCACTAAAAATTGAATGTCAAAATGTGGCCCCAAGTTCACTACTGTATTTTGCATGTGTGCTTCTAATGCAATTCCATAATTTTGAATAAAAGCAATTAAAGGCGGGATTAATGCTTGAGAGTATCGTTCAATAAATGTCGTAATACTTTCTTTAGTAACTCCTTGATTTAACCACTCTAAGTAACTATCCACGATAACTTTTTGATCTATTGGATTTTTATTAACTAGACTTGCACTAACTACTGTTGCACCTTTTCCATCAATTTCAGGCTTTTGTCTTATAATACAAGCAAGCTGACGCGCCGTATCTTTATCAACATTTGCATATTCACCGAACGGTTCCATAGCAACTTTAAATCCTGGATATTGATTCAACATGTTTTGTAAAGCATAACTTAACTTTGGTCCATCTACAGTAGTCACAGTTGAGACTGTTCTAACGGCACTTGTTGCTTGTGCATCGACGGGCAACTTAACATGATATGGTTTATCAATTAAAGACATCGTCCTGAATGATAAAGTTGCTTTTGAAAGTATTGTAAACGGCGTTGGAATTAATATTTTTTTAGCAATCCATGCTTCAAAATATTTCCCTATCGTATGATCATATTGCCAAGGATGTACTAAAATCGCTCTATAGTCTTCACTTTTCAAACCTAAACTCTTCAAAAACACACGAATTTGATTGTAGTATTCGGGAATTATTTCATCAATAATAAATTGATCATTACCATCCATAGCTGTGCACACAACATGGTCTTTTTCAATCATCATAATTTGCAAAGGGATTTCTTTTTCAAACTCAGGTGCATATGCTCGTACTTCTTCCATAGTTAAGGGCAATTTCGTTTTGGTTAAAGGGTGTGTTGGATGCCCTTCTGGTACCAAACTCTCAGAATAAGTTAAATCATCTGTCTTATCACTATCTTTCACATGTTGTAGCCATGCAAAAAAATTAATATCTTGTGGCAATCTTGAAAATTTAAAACTCTGACTTATCAAAGTTTGTCTATGTGACATTTGCTTATAAGTTTCAACTAAACTATCCCGACTATGTATTAATTCTTCGCGTAGTCGCTCTGAAATAGGGATATCAAAGTCATCGTTCAATACATCTAGTAGCCCTTCTAATGTCATGATTAGCGAGGTTTCACCTTTATTTAAATAAGTAATATCACCTGTAAACTCATAGCGTTCTAATGCACTTTTTCTAACAACTTCAATAGTCAACACATGCATATGATACTGAATTTCAATTAAAGATCCTTTTTGCGAAATAAATGTTTGCTCGGGGTAAATACGTTCTTTAATAATGGCGTTAATTACACGATATTGAATATTTCTATCTGCCTTTGCCCATTCAAGATATACCATGATTACTTTCCTCCAACTTTAACTTCAACTTTCTATTTATAAAATAGAATACCATTGTAATGCATATAGTACTTATTCCCATTATTGAAAAAGTTCTAACAATGCCAAACACATCTGCACATATACTCATTAACAGACTTCCCAATGGAATCATACCTCTATCCATCATAATAATACTCAGTACTTTACCACGTTCATAATCTTTAACATTATTTTGAAAATAAACGCGATTTGTCGTACGTGCCCATTGACTAAATAACCCAATCAATGTAATACAAATGAACATGATGACAATATTGTGAAATACCACACCTAACAAAGCAATGCCAAATAAAAATGAACTTAAATAATACATATTTACCATACCAATATATTTAAGTACTTTAGGTAAAACTAATGTTGCAATAATACCACCAATGGCACACATCGTCATAGCGATACCAAATATTTCAGATTTCCCCGGAAATACTTTGTTTGTCAAAACTGGTAAAAGTGTCGTATATGAAAAACCTGTCGCCATAATCAATAATGATGTTATAAATATTTGTCGACCTTCCATATGTAATTTGAAGTAATCTATAATGACTTTTAACGGCATGTATCTTGTTGCATCTTCAGGTATTTTAGTCACTTTAAAATGTAGTGGTAAACATAATAAAACTGCGATAAAATAACAAATTGCCTGTGCAAGAAATGTTGTTGGCGCATGATAGACTGCTAATATGACACCAGCAATGGCTGGCCCTATTGAACGACAAATATTAATGATGAATGAATGAAATGATACAGCTTGTGTAGTAGATATTTTATCTGATAAATCTGGTAAGATTGCTTGTCTTAAAGGTGTTTCAACTGCACTTAAAATTCCTCTTAATGTCGCATATATAATAATGACGCTAATTGGAATTGCAGTGAAACTATACGTGAGCACACATAAAATTGCAGTTACTAAAAATGATGATGAAATTGTAATTCTCAGCAATCGCCCTTTATCATATTTATCGGCAATTGCCCCTGCCCACACACTTAGTAACAATATTGGTACAAGTCTGCAAAAATTGACAACCCCCAGATAAACTGCGTTATGATAAGTGGTAAGTACAAACCAATTTAGCCCTATTTGTCCAATCCAATTACCTAGAAATAGTAGAAAAGAACTGCTAAAAAAATATCTTGTCATAAAACTTACACCCGCATTCTGTTGATAATAAGAATCATTATCATTAATATGGATTATACAAATCTATCTTGCTTTTGTAAAATATTTCATAGAGGTGAATTATGAACTTGAACTTAATTTTTAAAGAACAGACATTAAAATTTAACAAAGAAGAACAAGAAACATATTTATTTTTACAACAACATAATAACGACTGGGCTAATATTTTTAAAGAGATGATTTTACAAGGAAGAGATAAAGTCACTCAGAGATTAGTCACATCAATGCATCGCGAAAACTTAGTTAAAACGCGCACTCAAAGTAAGAAAATATTGAGTCGTGATTTGATTATGTTAGATATCTCAACGACTCATATACTAGAAATCCAGTTCCCACAAGCTAAGCAAACATTATATGCTCCTATCACTGGAGAACACGCCTTTGATCGAATTGATGTTGAAGGCCCTTTCTACATTAAAGATGACATTACAAATACGATTACACGAGTACACCATCCAAATGAAATTCTTGAGTGTATTTTAATTGAAGCACCAGATTTAAAAAATGCTGCTAGTGATCAATTTCAGCAAGATTTGATAAAAAGTGCAACTAATATGACATTTGCAATGAGCTATCAAGCACTGTCAATGCAACATGATTCTGCACCTTTATTTAATATTATCGAAAATAGCGAAGATAGTTACTTGCGTTCAGAGCAAGCCGTTATTGAAGGTCATCCGCTACATCCTGGGGCTAAATTACGTAAAGGTTTAAATGCATTACAAACATTCCTATATTCTTCAGAATTCAATCAAGCTATTAAGTTGAAAATAGTACTGATTCACAGTAAACTAAGCCGTACTATGTCCCTGTCTAAAGATTATGATACAACTGTTCATCAACTATTTCCGGACTTAATTAAACAATTAGAAAATGAATTTACGCCAAACTTTAACTTTAATGATTATCACATTATGATTGTACATCCATGGCAATTAGATGACGTATTACATTCTGATTATCAAGCAGAAGTAGATAAAAAATTAATCATTGAAGCAAAACATACGTTGGATTATTATGCTGGTCTATCTTTCAGAACATTAGTTCCTAAATACCCTGCTATGTCGCCACACATCAAATTGTCGACAAACGTTCATATTACAGGCGAAATTCGTACATTATCAGAACAAACGACGCACAATGGTCCACTAATGACACGTATTTTAAATGATATTTTGGAGAAAGATGTCATATTTAAGTCCTATGCATCAACAATTATTGATGAAGTTGCTGGTATTCATTTTTATAATGAGCAAGACGAAGCAGACTATCAAACTGAACGAAGTGAACAATTAGGTACATTATTTAGAAAAAACATATATCAAATGATTCCACAAGAAGTCACACCAATGATTCCTTCAAGCCTAGTTGCAACCTACCCATTTAACAATGAATCACCTATCGTGACATTGATTAAACGTTATCAATCAGCTGCATCATTGTCTGATTTTGAATCATCGGCGAAATCGTGGGTTGAAACTTATAGTAAAGCATTGCTTGGTCTCGTAATCCCACTAGTTACTAAATATGGCATTGCATTAGAGGCTCACTTGCAAAATGCTATTGCAACATTCCGAAAAGATGGTCTATTGGACACGATGTATATTAGAGACTTTGAAGGTTTAAGAATTGATAAAGCACAACTAAATGAAATGGGATACAGTACATCTCATTTCCATGAAAAATCAAGAATTCTTACTGATTCAAAAACATCTGTGTTTAACAAAGCCTTTTATTCTACCGTTCAAAACCATTTAGGCGAATTAATTCTTACAATTTCTAAAGCATCAAATGATTCAAACTTAGAAAGACATATGTGGTATATCGTTCGTGATGTACTAGATAACATCTTTGATCAACTTGTACTTTCGACACACAAATCTAATCAAGTAAATGAGAATCGCATAAATGAAATTAAAAATACCATGTTCGCGCCATTGATAGATTATAAGTGTGTTACAACAATGCGTCTTGAAGATGAAGCACATCATTATACTTATATAAAAGTTAATAACCCTTTGTATCAAGAAAATAATTAAACTTATAGCATTTTATTAATCGTTAGCGAATGGATTATTTTAGCTTATTAAATACACTTTATACAAATGAGAGTATAACGCATCTCCCATATTCAAATTATTAAAAATCACAAAAAAGCTCGGCACTTAAATTGAGTGCCGAGCTTTTTTATCGAATAACTTATTGTAACCCTTGTCTTTCTTGGTTATTGTTTTCGTTATTTTTTTCGTGTTTTTGTTTCCACTCTTTTTGAGTCATTACATCGTCAACTTGCATGTTAACTTCAACTACATCTAAACCAGTAATATATTTAACTTGTTCTTTAACTAATTCAGTAACTTTACGGAAGATTTTAGGTGCTGATTCACCATATTCTAAAATTACTTTTAAGTCTACAGCAGCTTGTTTTTCACCAACTTCAACAGATACACCTTGTGTAACGTTGTTGCCACTTGAGAATGCATTAGTGAATGTATCAGTTAAGCCACCTTTCATGTCTAAGATACCTTTAACTTCACGCGCAGCGATACCAGCAATTTTTTCAACAACTTCATCAGAGAATGTTAATTTGTTTTTGAATTGAGGCTCTTGATTTTGTTCTTGTTGTTTTTGACGCTCTTCTCTTTCTTTTTCGTTAACACCAGTTTGATTGTCGTATGCTTGTTTTGCTTTATTGTTATCTACAGTCATAATAGATTCTCCTTTTACTTGTTATTTTTTATATTTTTTTAATTAAATTCTAAATTGATGAATTAACTCCATCGATTTAAAAAATTCATAAAATCTTGCTTACGGTCTTTCATATACCCAATACCTACACCAATTAAACATAAAACGATGATAAGTACTGTTTTCCAAAAACCTAACGTTAAGAATAATATCGCGATTAATAGAAACGCTAAGAAACCAACGATTCTCCATTTAAATACTTTTAAAAAATTAATCACTTGTTGTGTAGAGTCTTGTCCGTTTTGGTTATGATTGTTAGCCATGATATACCTCCCTTACAACACTCGTGGACCAGAAGTTTTCTGATCTCTCACATTTACTTCTAACTTACGTACTGGCATTTCTGTAAAATGTTCTACATTCTTTTTAATATCCGCACGAATTGCTTCAGTTAAAGATTGTACTTGAACATTATTTGGTACGAAAAAGTCAGTTTTAATGTCGATATAAGATTTATTTTTTTTGTTATATAGCTTTGCAACTACATTCGGTTGTCTTACTTGGTCATATTTTGCAACTGTATCAAATGCAGTTTTTTCAACAGCTTTACGAGATACGTAAACATGACCATCATCTAAGTCTTTGTATAATCCAGGTTTTCGATGCGTAGGTTTGAAGATACTAAATACTAATATAAGACCTATTAATATCAATAGTGCAGCAAGTGAAATAAGTAATGGTTGGAACCATTCAAATTGAAGGAAGTAGTCTTGATATTCAGTTATACGTCCATCTTGGATATACATGAATAACAGGAACCCCACGATTACTACTATTAATAAGCCAAGGATAAAGTTTTTAAGTCGTTTCACCCCTAACGACACCTCCTTAGTTAAAGTTAATTTAAAAACATATTAAATATGTACCCATCAGTTTTTTTCTTAAACATAATAAATTAATAACTTTAAATTTATTTTTAATATATAAGATGAAGTACCATTTAGTAATATATTCCCTAGTTTTTGTAAATAAAACCTCTTTGTTAATTAATTTCCGTCAATATGTTTTGAAGAACGATATTCTAATACGTCTGGGTCACGATGTTTAATTAAAACCTTATTACTATTTCTCGGTTTCTCCTCACTCAAAGATTTTAAAAGCGACCATATCATCGCTATAATGACCACGGAAAATGGTAACGCAGCAATGATTAATAAATTTTGAATCGCTTGAGTACCACCTGTGTAAATCATGATGATTGCAAATAATGCCATAATGATACCCCAACTCACTTTGACAAATGACTTCGGATTAATATCACCACTTGAACTCAACATACCTAAAACATAAGTTGCCGAATCCGCTGATGTAACAAAGAAAATCATAATAACAAGTAAAGTAATTAAGCTTAATACAAAACCTAGCGGATAATGTTGTAGCGTTGCAAAAGTTGCTGTTTCTGTCGCAGCTTTAGCAATATCGGCAATATGATTATCTTGTAAGTAAATTGCTGACGCGCCGAATACCGCAAAGAATATAATGCAAACTACCGCCGGGACAAAAAGTACACCTAGAATAAATTCTTTAATCGTACGTCCTTTTGACACACGTGCTATAAAGATACCTACAAACGGTGCCCAAGATATCCACCATGCCCAGTAAAAGATTGTCCAATTTTGTAACCATTGGAATTTTTGACCGCCAGACGGAATGCGTAAACTCATACTAAAGAAATTTGCAATATAATTACCTAGACCATTCGTAAATGTATTTAAAATGTAAAGCGTTGGCCCAACAATAAAAAGACCAATAAGTACTACAAAAGCAAGTAACATGTTGATATTACTCAACGTTTTGATACCTTTATCGATACCTGACCATGCTGACCAAGTAAATAATATGGTTGCAATGACAATCAAGATTACTTGCATCGTGAAGTTACTCGGTACATTAAATAAAAAATGTAAACCTTCGTTTATTTGCAATGCACCGAAACCTAATGTTGCAGCAACGCCTGTTACTGTAGCTATGACTGCCAATACATCAATGGCACCACCTAAAGGGCCACGCATTGCTTTTTCACCTAATAAAGGCGTTAATGTAGCGCTGACTAAGCCAGGATATCCTTTATGAAAGCTAAAATAGGCAAACACAAGCGCGACAATACCATAGACTGCCCATGCATGAATCCCCCAATGGAAAAATGAAAACTGCATTGCATCATTAATTGCAGATTGCGTGCCAGCTTTATGAATAGGCGTTAATTTGAAGGCGTGACTGATTGGTTCTGCCGTTGTCCAGAACACAAGTCCTATTCCCATACCAGCACTAAATAACATAGCAAACCAAGATGGCAATGAGAATTCTGGGTCTTCGCCTTCTTCACCTAATGTAATAGATGCGTATCTTGAAAATAATATATACACACAGACAAATAAAATAACTAAAACGAGCAGCAAATAATACCATGAAAAATGCAACGCTATAAATGAAGTAATGTTTTGCGTGAGTGTTTCTAACTGCTTGGGAAATATGGCACCATAAGCGACAAATATTGTACATATCGCTAAAGATACCCAAAACACAAGACTTACAGATTTATTTTTCATAAATACAAACCCTTTCTGTGTAATGGTAAGTTCATACCCACAACTGCAACATTTTAATCATTTGTAATTTTATATAGACACAATTAATAATGCTTCATCTTTTAAAAATGATATATAAAACACACTCAAATTATTTATCATCGAACAACAAAGTATTTTATTGTATTTAAGTAATGCCTTACTATTGCATTATTGAATTGATACCTGCAAAGTTGCCATATTTCCCTTTAGAATCAATAGTCGCTAGACACAAAAAATAGAGCTTGGGACATTAAGTTCTTAGGCAATGTAAAAAAGCTGATTTCTATTAATTATTTGATAGAAATCAGCTTTTTTTAAATGTATTTGATAATATACAGCTCGTCGAGCTACTATTTTCCTTATATTAAGTGCCATTAATACAAAACCTAGCTCTCGTTTAACTTTATTTATTCCTCGAACTGACATTCGAGTGAAACCCAAAATAGCCTTCATAAATCCAAAAACAGGCTCTACATCAATTTTTCTTTGACTATAGATTTTTTTCGTTTCTGGTTCAGAAAGCTTTTGATTAATTTGGGCTTTAAAGTATTCCCAATTATAATTCTTCATGATTTTCTTATTGGATTTCGAATTTGGCTTCATGCATTGTTGCCTCAAAGAACATGCTGAACAGTCATCGCATTCATATAGTTTGAAGTCACGTTTAAAACCATATCTATCATTACGGTATGCATATCTTTTAAAACCTATTCTTTTGTTATTAGGACATATAAATTCATCATTAAGTTCGTCATATTTCCAATTTTGAGTGTTGAAAATGTCACTTTTAAACTTTCTAGTTTTATCTTTAATAAACATGCCATACGTAATAAGTGGCGTTTTATTAAAATCATCTATAATAGCCATATAGTTTTGCTCACTACCATAACCTGCATCAGCTACAATATACTCTGGTAAATAACCGAAGGTATTTTGAATCATTGTTAAAAATGGAATTAAAGTTCTAGTATCTGTTGGTTTTTGAAATAGGTCATAGGATAAAACAAATTGAGAATTTGTCGCTATTTGTAAATTGTATCCTGGCTTAAGTTGGCCATTTTTCATATGGTCTTCCTTCATTCTCATAAAAGTTGCATCATGATCAGTTTTAGAAAAGCTATTTCTATCTTTAAGAATCGATTTTTGCCCTTCATATTTACTTTTTCTTTCAGAATAATCATCAAATTTATTTTTGAACTTCTTAATCTTAGTTCTTTTTTTACGGGTCTGTTTTCTAATTTGAGCACAATCTTCGTTCTCAATAGAATGATTTAAATCTTCGATTTATTTATCTAAATGAGTACCTATTAAATCAATTTCTTTTGTTGTTAAATCGCTATCTCCATCTTCTTTAATCTCTGGTATTATTTTTTCTTCGACTAAGTCACGATATAATGCTTTTGAATTTTCGTTCAATTTCGATTCGTGATTTTGAATACTTTTCTTCCACACAAATGTATATCTATTGGCACTAGCTTCTACTTTTGTACCATCAATAAGATTTTACTTTAAACATTGACTATGGAACTGAATAAATAAAGATTCAATTAACGCATCAGTATTAGGATTCACTCTAAAACGATTAATAGTTTTATAAGAAGGTGTTTGATCTTGAGCTAACCACATCATTCGAATACTGTCATGAAGTAATTTCTCTATTCTACGACCAGAAAATACAGATTGAGTATATGCATATCAGATGATTTTTAACATCATTTTTGGATGATAGGATGTTGCGCCACGATGATGTCTGAATTCATCGAATTCGCTATCAGGTATCGTTTCAACAATTTCATTAACATATCGCGAAATATCATTTTGAGGAATTCTAACAGAAGTTTCTATTGGTAGTGTAAGTTGGGTCATGTTATAATTTTTATACATAAGGCACCTCGTTAATTTAGTTTAGTGGTATTTATTAAATTATACGAAAGTGTCTTATTTTTTTAAAGTATTTCAAAGTAAAATTACATGTTAATACGTAGTATTAATGGCGAGACTCCTGAGGGAGCAGTGCCAGTCGAAGACCAAGGCTGAGACGGCACCCTAGGAAAGCGAAGCCATTCAATACGAAGTATTGTATAA
>NZ_KV830966.1:0-65104 GCF_001836945.1 Staphylococcus sp. HMSC062H10 | reverse complement strand
AGCAGTAAGATATTTTCTAATTGAAAATTATCTTACTGCTGTTTTTTTAGGGATTTATGTCCCAGACTCTTACTTACTAAACTATATATTAATTACTAATTTCCCAATCATTGATTGTTTTTCTAACAATTGATGTGCTTGATATAAGTTTTCAGGTGATAAACCTTCAAAAACTTGTGTCGTTGTTGGTTGATAATGTCCTGATTCTATATTTTTCGTAATATCTTCTAAATACTCATGTTGTTTAATCATATCAGGCGTTCGATGAATTGGACGCGCAAACATAAATTCATGTGTAAATGTTATACTTTTTAATTTTAATGCATTTAAATCTTGATCTTCATTAAAAGCTACGATAGTTGTAATATGCCCTAATGGTTTTATCAGTTCAAGCATAGTATTGTAATACAAGTCTGTATTATAGGTGCAAAACATATAATCTACTAATGGGATGTTTTGTTCTTTAAACTGACGCACTAAATCCTCTTTATGATTCAATACGATATCTGCGCCCATCTTTTCACACCACTCTGTTGTTTCTTGTCGCGATGCTGTTGTAATGACAGTTAAACCATACCGTTTAGCAATTTGAGTGGCAATACTTCCTACACCCCCTGCGCCATTAATGATTAACACGGATTTACCTATATTTTCAGAAGGATTATGTGAAATTTTAAATGTATCAAAAAACGTTTCATATGCCGTAATACCAGTTAGCGGTAGACTAACAGCTTCATTAGCACTTATGTTGTGTGGCGCTTTTGCAACTATAGCTTCTGACACCAATTGATATGTCGCATTTGATCCTTTTCTATTTGGCGATCCAGCATAAAATACAACGTCACCCGGACTAAATAATGTAACGTCTGGTCCGATAGCTTCAACAGTACCAATAGCGTCAAACCCAAGTACACGAGGTGCTTGAGTGACTTCCATTTGTCGTTGCTTTGTATCTACAGGATTTACACTAATGCTATTTACTTTAACTAAGATATCATCGTTTGCTGGCGTTGGCTTACTTTGTTCGTATACTTTAAATAAATTTCCTTCTTCCAATTTAAAAGGCTTTTCAAATCCTATCATTTTCATATCGTTTCACCTCATTTATGAACTTATCTCTTATTATACAAAATAGAAGCCATGTGTGCTTATATCGCAGCAACATGACTCCTTTTTCATTTGAATATATAAATAATTACAGACGACTTTCGTATTACATTTTAGACTTATTTCTACCATGTTACAGAACAAATTTGCTTTAGCTAAGAAAGTTATTAAATTTTGGTCAATTAACAAAGTTGATTTGTAAAAACGTATACTTTATTATTCCGTTACTTTAATAACTTGTTTACCAAAGTTATCGCCCGTAAATAAATTTTTAAATGCACGTGGCGCATTTTCAAAACCATCTTCAATGGTTACTTGTGACTGAATTTTACCTTCTTGAACCCATGTTGCGAGCTGTTCACTAGCTTCTTTAAAAGCATTAGCAAATTCACTTACTAAGAAACCTCTCATCATTACTTGCTTCTTAATAAGCGTACCTTGAATACGTGGTCCGATATCTGCTTCAGGATGATTATATGACGAAATTGCGCCACATACTGGTACACGTGCAAAACGATTTAAATGCTTAAATACTTCATCACCGACTGTACCGCCAACATTTTCAAAATAAACATCAACGCCATCTGGTACTGCTTGCGCTAATTCTTTTGCAAAATCTGCTTTCTTATAATCGATACCAGCGTCAAAGCCCAGTGTCTCTGTTAAATAATTTACTTTTTTGTCGCCACCCGCAATACCTACAACACGGCAACCTTTAATCTTAGCAATTTGACCTACAACTGAACCTACAGCGCCAGATGCAGCTGAAACCACAACAGTATCTCCAGCTTTAGGTTGACCAATATCAAGTAGACCATGATATGCCGTTTGTCCTGGCATTCCTAAAACACTTAAATATAAATCAAGTGGTACATCTGTAGTTGGAACTTTAGTAATTTGATCCGCTTGGACATGATTAATGATTCGCCAAGGCAACATACCTACAACGACATCTCCTGCTTGGTAATCTTCATGTTTTGATTCAATTACCTTTGCAACAATATGACTGACAATCGGTTTACCAATTTCAAAAGGCTGTACATACGAATCTGCCTTAGTCATACGTCCTCTCATATATGGATCCACTGAAATGTATAGCGTTTGTACAAGTACACCATCGCTCTCAAGTTTAGGAGTGTCAATATCTTCAATTTTGAATGTATCCTCTTGTGGCATACCTTCAGGAATTTTATTAAATAGAATTTGCTTGTTTTGCATCATTAATCACCTTTCCATATTTAGAAACTTATCTTTATTTTTTATTTAAATTTAAGTTTAAAAAGCGTAATCGTGATGCTAGAGTATTCTTAGTTGTCAGCTTTTGACTTAAACATTGGTTCATATAACTTCATCCACATTATATTTCCTACATTTATGAATTTAAAATATTTCGGCTTATAAGCGTATATTCTTTACTCATATTCTAACTAAATGGTAACTGGTATTATTTTTTCCATAAAAAGTCAATTAGCTCATTCGCAACGTTTTCGTTTTCATGTAGCTGGCTATGTTGTGCTGACTCACCTTCATATTTAGATTCTCGATAACTTTTTGGACTATTTCCCAGTAAATATTTTAATGATTTCGAAGAACTATTAGACACTCTGCCGTCTGAATGTGTACCATCTTTCAAATCTCCATAAATATTTAGCACTTCGATACCTTTACCTTTATAAATATCTTTTAGCACGCGTAGTTGCTGATAAGGTTGATTCATTCGACTTGGTTTACCATCTTTATCAACTGTAATTTCATTGACATCTTCATTCATATTTAAGACGCCGTTAAATGTACCCGCAATATTCACTTGCTTGTTTAACTGTGGTAATGATTTGTCGTTACCATATGTCATCATATATTGTGCAAATGTTAAGTTTCCCATTGAGTGACCGACAAAGTTGAATTTATCGAAATTGTATTCTGATTGAAGCTTAGTCAGTACATTTTTAAACCACGCAGCATTCTTATCCAAATAGCCTTGTCTGTTATTTTCAAGTTCAATTTTCACAATAGGATTCACAGCATTTTTACTTATCTTCACTTTAAAAGTAACCTCACCCTCATTTGAAACATAGGCCGTAATAATATCTTTAGTGACACCTCTTTTTTCTGCTTGCTTCACCATAAATTTTTCAGAGTTGGCACTACCACCAAATCCATGTAAGAACAATGTCGGAATTGGCTTTTTAACAAATTGCTGTTGTTGTATTTTAAATGTTTGTGCCTGTCGTTGACTAAACACAACCGTAATAATAGTGCCTATAATAATAGCGACCGCTAACAATGTCGTACTAATTACAAAAATTTTCTTCACACTTTTAACTCCCATTCATGTCTTTTATTTAAGTATAAAGGATGTGATTAAAAATGTCCTTTAGTTGATTTTGAATACATCATTAACTTTTAAGATGACTTTGGAGAATTGTCCGTTAAAGTTTATAAATTGATTGCTTAATTAGCTTTCAATGATGTGTTTCCTATTGATTAATATAAAAATATGTATATGCATATTTAGTTTCTCTCTTTTTATAAACAAAGACCTACCAGCACACGACTGATAGGCCTTTTAATATCTTTTATTATTTAATTTCTTTTGTTTCGGCTAACTCTTTGTACCAATAAGCACTTTTCTTAGGATAGCGTTCTTGAGTCTCAAAATCGACATAGAATAAACCATATCGTTTTTCATAACCATTTGACCAAGAGAACACATCCATTAATGACCAAATAAAGTAACCTTTAACATTTGCACCATCTTTAATAGCATCTGCAATAACGTTTAAATGTTGTCTTACATAATCAATACGTGCATCATCATGAACTGTTTTTTCAGATTCAATAAATTCATCTTTATATCCTAAACCATTTTCAGTAATATAAATCTTATGATAGTTAGGATAATCTTTAACAACACGCATGATTTGATCATATAAACCTTGAGGATAGATCATCCAGTCCCAGTCTGTGCGAGGTACGTCGACATCAAATTCACGTTGTCCGACACCTTTAAGTTGGTATTTAGAACCGCCTTTATCACCTGTCGCATTATGAGTGATTTCAGATTCTCCATCGTAACCTCTCATCCAGTCACTCATGTAGTAATTGATACCTAAGAAGTCGTTTAAATCTTTGGCTGCATCTAAAATGGCATAATCTTCATCTGTAATGTTTAATTTACCGCCATTAACAGATAAGATATGTTGCACACCTTCCATCGTTTCACGAGAATACTTACCTAAATATGTTGCATCTAAGATGAATTTGTTATGGATGATATCTTCTAATTCTGCTGCACGAACATCTTCAGGATTTGATGGATCGAACGGATATTTTGTTGGCAATGCGTGTACAACACCAATTTCTCCTTGATAGCCGCCATCTTTAAATAATTTTACTGCTCTTGCATGAGCAACCATCATATTATGATGAGATTGGAAAACTTTTTCAAAATCATATTTAATACCTGGAGGGAATTTACCTACTAAATATTGGCCATCACCAATTGGTCCAATTTCATTGAATGTAGTCCAATATTTTACTTCTGGGAATTCTTTAAAACAAAATTCAGCATAATCTACGAAGTAATCAATCGTTTTACGATTTAGAAAATCACCATCTTTGTGTAACACTTCTGGTGTATCAAAATGATGCAATGTTACAAATGGTTCAACATGGCGTTTATGACACTCTGCAAATAACTTATGGTAATACTCAACACCTTTAGGGTTAACTTCACCATAGCCATTCGGGAAGATACGAGACCATGCAATTGAAATACGGATACCATTAACACCGAATTTTTCACTTAATTCTAAATCCACTGGATATCTGTTATAAAAATCACTCGCTGGTTCTGCAGTGTACCAATAGTTTTCTTCTAAATACGTATCCCATGCTACGCGACCTTTACCATCCGTATTTGTCGCACCTTCTGCTTGATACGCTGCTGTTGCTCCACCAAAAATAAAATCTTCAGGTAATGTTTTAGTCATATGAAAAACTCCTATTCTTAATTTTCAAATTGTTTTTGTACGAAATCAAGGGCTGCTTGGCCATCTCGTGTCAATTTGATATATTCAGCACCTTGAGTCTTCGCTAATTTAATACCTAATCTATCTGTATCTTGCTTAATATCTTCATAGTTAGACGCAACTTGTGGCGCTAAAATGATTAATTGGTACTCTTTCATAATGTCCATATGTGCGCCGTATCCGCCAGCTGCTGCTTTCACTGGCACATGATATTCTTCAGCTGCTTTATTAAGTGCGTTGGCTAATAATCCACTTGTACCACCACCGGCACAAAGTACTAAGACATTTGTTTGTTCTGTGATATTTGAAGCTTTAGCTGCATCGTCTGATACACCACTTGCCGCTAAAATTGAATCAGCTTTTTTCGTATCAAAGTTTGCTGCAACTTTTTCTTTTAAATCTGAATTACTTTCTTTACGTCCTTCTTCTTCATCAAGAATTTCACTGTCATAAACTTTTAGGAATGGGTAGTAAATAATAATATCTACAACAATTAAAGTAATCGCTAGTACGAATGACCATAAACCAAATCCAGTACCCATGATGATTCCGAGTGGACCTGGTGTTGTCCATGGTAAGTTCACACTAAAACTGTTCATTCCTAACACTTCAACGAAAAGTTTAAATATCCATACGTTCACAATTGGCGCTAATACAAATGGAATAAAGAACACAGGATTCAATACTAGTGGTGCCCCGAATAAAATCGGCTCGTTTACACCAAAGAATGTTGGTACAACTGATGCACGTCCAATCGCTTTGTTTCGTTTAGATTTCGTCATCCACATAAACATAAATGGCACGACCAATGTTGCACCCGTACCACCAAATGTAACGATAAACATTTGTGTACCTGATGTAATAATTTTATCTGCGTGTTCACCAGCTTGAAGCAACTTGAAGTTCGCTTCGATATTCGCATATGTAATGGCTGCAATTGCTGGCTCTACAATTGACGGACCATGAATACCTACAAACCAGAATAAAGCAAAGGCACCAAAAATAATTGTGACACCAATCCATCCATCTGCTGCTGTAAATAATGGTTCGAATAATTTTAAAATACCTTCCGCTACA
Source organism: Staphylococcus sp. HMSC062H10 (assembly GCF_001836945.1). Lineage (NCBI taxonomy): Bacteria > Bacillati > Bacillota > Bacilli > Caryophanales > Staphylococcaceae > Staphylococcus > Staphylococcus sp. HMSC062H10. The sequence continues at coordinate 58,889 of NZ_KV830966.1, read as the reverse complement.
TTTGATTTGAAGCTGTTGCGAATGACTAAATCTAATGCATAAAGAATGATGATTACCGCTGAAAATGGAATTAAGTCCTTAAATACTTGTGAAATATTCGGCGGTACTTCTTTCGGCATTTTAATTGTAATATTGCGCTTCACACAGAAGTTATAAACAATAACAGTTACAAATGCTGATAAGAATGCTGTTAATAAACCTTTAGTTCCCATAAATGCACTTAAGAATCCACCATCTTTGGCTGGATCAGAAGCTAAGAACAAGAATCCACACATCGCTGCTAGCATTGTAGAAATAAAGTTAATTTGATTTGTACTTTCTAGCTTACGGTTAAATGAATCTGTTAAAGATTTCGCTGTCGTTCCTGCTACTAAAAATGCTACAAGCCCCATCGTATAGTTATATGGTTTCATTAAAATGGCTTCCATGCCTTTATCCCATTTAAAACCAAATATATTTGGCACATATGCAATTAATAGAAAGATACTTGAGAATAAGATGACAGGCATTGCAGAAATAAATCCATCACGGATGACTCTTAAATATATGTTACGTGATAATTTCTCGAAAAATGGCTTCCCTTTTTCAATTTGTGCGATCAATTTTTGCATCATTGTCATCACCCTCTTTTATAAAATTCTAATAAATGCTTCATTAAATCTTTCAGTAAAATTGTTGTCATTAAATGGTCTTGACCATGCATCATCGTTACACTGTATGCAATATCATCACCTTGCGCTTCTTTAGCCAACAGGCTTGTTTGTGCTCTATGCGCTTCCGCAATGCAATTGTTTCCTTCTTCAATCAGTGCATCTGCTTTTGCAAAATCTCCAGCTTGAGCTGCTGTTAATGCTTCTAAAAACTTAGAACGTGCATCCCCTGCAAATGCAACAATTTCAAAACCTAATAATTGGACTTCTTCTCTATTCATAGCATTAATCCCCTTTTAAACTTATTTTCTTTGTTTCCAAGATGTCGCAGTATCTTTTAATACTTTATTTAAGTCATCGATATTTTTGAAACCAGTTGTACGTAACCATTCACGAGCAGCATCTTCACCTTGTTCGATGTATACTTGAACAGCACCAGACCATGTAGCACGTCCACAAAGTACACCATTAAATTTAGCACCTGCTTCATGTGCAAATTTTAAAGTTTCTTGGAATAATTCCGCAGAAACACCAGCACTTAAGTAAATATATGGTAAATTTGTTGCAGCATCTTGATCTTTAAAGTGTTGTGCTGCTTCTTCTTTCGTATAAACCACTTCACCTTCTGCAAATCCTTCTACATATTTCATGTTTACAGGTACTTCAACTTTTAAGACATCAACATTAAAGCGTGATTCTGAGAATAATTTCATTGCTTCGTTTACTTTTCTAGGTTTAACTTTTGCGAATTCAACGCTACCATTATCAGGAATATTATCGTCATAAGTTAATACTTCTAAGAAGAATGGAATGTCTTCAGCTACACATTCTGAACCGATTCTTTCGATATATGCTTTCTTTTGAATATTGATTTCTTCTGCATCGTCTACATCATAGTAAAGTAAGAATTTAACAGCATTTGCACCTTGTTCTTTTAAACGTTTTGCAGACCATTCTACTAAACAGTCAGGTAAACGACCTTTAGCATTTACGTCATATCCAGTTTTTTCATAAGCAAGTAATAATCCACAATCTTTGTTACGTGCATCTGAAGCTGGTAAACCATATTCAGGATCTAATAAAATTGAAGACGCATACTGTGTTAACTCTTCCGCAACTAATACTTTTAATTGTTCAATTTGAGCTACAGTTGGTTCTTCCGTTTGATGTTTAGCCATCATGCGTTTTAAAGCACCACGTTGGTCAAATGCTAATGCAGAAATGATACCTTCGTTATTACTTAATTGTTCAATTGATGCGATTTTTTGATTAGATTTTGACATTATTTACACCTCTAAAACTTCAATTTGATTGAATAAATCATCATAATTATTTAAATTGACATATCCTGTTTGTGCTTCTTGCGCATTCAGCATGCCTAATGTATTAGCTTTTTTAAGTAAATCATGATCATTTTCATGATTGATAATTGCTGAAGTAATTCCAGCAACCGTAGAATCACCTGATCCAACAGGATTTAACACGCTTATTGTCGGAATATTCACTCTATAGAATGTGTTATTGTGCTTTGCAAATGCACCTTGTGCACCTAAAGACACAATAATCCACTCAATCCCTTCGAATAAGGGTTGTGACACTGCCTGTTTCAAACTTTCTAAACTTTCATCAAGTGGCTGGTTAAGCAACTGATATAATTCAGAAATGTTTGGTTTAATGACTGTTGGCTTATAAGGGTTTTCTAATACTGTTTGCAAAGTTGCACCCGAGCAGTCTAATATCACAGGCACACCTTTGTTTTGGCATCGTTCAATGATTTGTGCATAATAATCTTGATTTAATCCTTTTGGTAAGCTACCTGAAATAGCAACTGCTTCAACTTTTTCTAGTAATTGCTCAAAATGTTTAATAAATCCTGCAGCCTCTTGATTATCAATCTCCGGTCCCTGCTCTAAAATTTCTGTTTGTTGTCCTTCATGTAAAATTGCAATGCAGTTTCGTGTTTCACCCTTAATGTTATAAAATGCATGCTTGATGTCGGCATGATCTAATTTTTTAGCAATAAATTGACCTAATTCACCGCCAATAAAACCACTCGCAAGGACTGGCTCACCTACTTGCGCAAGTACTCTTGTTACATTTAAACCTTTACCACCAGCTGTTTTACTCACTTCTTGAACACGATTAACATCATCTAATTTCAATGCTGTTAATGGGTATGAAATATCAACGGATGGATTTAATGTTAAAGTTAAAATCATATGTGTCGTCCCTTAATCGTGGTATTCGCCTCTGTCCCATTTTTCTAAGAATTCATCAAAGAAATGTGGATCAGCTTGATCTGCATTGCTTGTTTCTAAATGTTTAATTTTAGCGATTAATTTTTTGTTCTCTTCAGTTGGTTTATATTCAGCATTAATAAATGCATCGATAATATCGCACATTAATAACTCACCAATAATACGTCCACCAAAGCCAATGACGTTCGCATTTAATTCTTCTTTAGCATATAACGCTGATGTCATATCACGTACTAGTGCTGAACGAACGCCAGGTACTTTATTTACAGCATTGTTAATACCAACACCTGTTCCACAAATACAAACACCTAAGTCTGCATTACCGCTAACAACTTGTTCTCCAACTTTTTTACCAAAAATTGGATAATGTGTTCTTGTGAAATCGTATGTTCCTACGTCAATGACTTCATGTCCTTTTGATTTTAAAAATTCAGATACACGCATTTTTGTATCTGTAACAATATGGTCGCATCCTAATGCAATCTTCATAGTAATTTTTCCTCCTTAGCACATTTTATTAAGCATATCTACGCGGATTTGGTGTCTACCACCATCGTATTTACCTTCAACAAAACCTTTAACGACATTTTTCGCTAATGTGTCTCCAACAATTTCAGAACCCATAGTGATCATTCTTGAATTGTTATGGCCTCTAGTCATATATCCAGAGCGTTCATCTGATACTTCAGCAGCAATCATGCCTTTGATTTTTGTAGCAACCATAAAGCTACCTGCACCAAATGCATCGATAACAATACCTAAGTTACCTTCTTGACTTTGAACATCTTTTGCTACAGCCAAAGTTGCATCAACAAAGTCAACTTCCTGTCCTTCTGTTACGTCAACAACATCATATTTATTGTCTAATAAGTATGATTTGATGACTTCTTTTAATCGTTTGCCAGCTTCATCTGAACCAATAATAATCGCCATAATAAGACTCCTTTTTACTTTAATTTTGAAATACCTTTCTTAAAATATGACATGTTTATTTGTAGGTTATGAAAATCTTGAGAAAAGGCTTTCAATTTGATTACGTTTAAATTATAAACATAAACAAACAATAAATCAACATAATATGTTTATGATTTGTTTGTTTATGACATATTTTCAAACAATAAGTGAACATTCATATTGTGGTATTGTTTTAATTAGGTATTCGTCTGAAATTGTAGTAAAACTTTGTCGAGGTTCCCGTTTACATAAATTTGCATAAAAAATAGCCCATAAAATGAATGCAAATTCACATTCACTTATGAGCATATAGATACATATTTTAACAATGCAGTTATATTTTTAATTTAGTCGACTACTTCAATATATGTTTTAATCGTTTCTACTTTTTCTTCATCTTCATAATCCATAACCACTGCAGTCAATTCGTTTAACTGACAAAATGATGTAAAATCTTCTTTGCCAACTTTCGTATGATCGATTAACAAGTATTTTTCAATTGAATTACTGAGTGCCAGTTGTTGCGTATAGGCTTCATCTAATGTAGATGTCATCACAGCACCTTTATTTACTGCGTTACTACTAAAGAACATCTTGCTAAATCTTAGTTTTTCCAACATAGCATTCGCCATTTCACCTACAAATGCTTCTGTAATATGGCGCATTTCACCACCAATTAAATACACACGAAAATGTGCTGTTTGTTTTTCCAACAAAATTTTATACACCGGCAAACAATTCGTAATAATTGTGAGCGTATGATGATTGACTTCTTCTGCTAATAGTTCTACTGTTGTTCCCGGTCCGAAAAACAAAGTATCCCCATCTTCAATTAATGATGCAGCTTTTCTAGCTATAAATCGTTTTTCTGCAATTTGACGGGTATGTTTTTCTTTATGCGAGATTTCTTTATATTGAAAGGTTGAATTACTGCGTGCACCACCATGAATCTTCGTTAAAATCCCTTTGTTTTCCAACTCAATTAAATCTCTTCGAACTGTCATATCAGACACATTTAAACCTTCGACGATTTCATTCGTTCTTATCGTGCCCTTTTTATTCACTAGTTTAGCAATTTCGTCCAAACGTTCATGTTTATTCAATGTAAAATTGCCTCCTTTATTTAGGCGATGGGTCATTATCCTTTATGTTTAGACATCCATTTTAATATACATGCTTATTCTATAATAAAAATTGCGTAAAAACTAATATATTTTAACTGTTCGATTATATGTATAATTCATTTTTAAAAAGAACTGTTTAAACTGCGCCTTTGATAATCGTAAAATGTATATACTATAATAAAATCAAAAGACAATATAAATCATTCATTATTTTGATGGGGTGTTTAATTTGGAAAATGATTTAGAGACACTAAAACATTTTATAGATAGTTCGAATCGTATCACATTTTTTACAGGTGCTGGTGTATCTGTTGCAAGCGGTGTTCCAGATTTCCGTTCAATGGGCGGCTTATTTGATGAAATTTCAAAAGATGGGCTTTCGCCAGAATACTTGTTAAGCCGTAATTATTTAGAAGATGATCCTGAAGGTTTTATCAATTTCTGCCATAAGCGTTTACTATTTGTCGATACGAAGCCTAATATCGTTCATGATTGGATTGCAAAATTAGAACATAATCAAAAATCATTAGGTGTCATCACGCAAAATATCGATGGTTTGCACTCAGATGCTGGAAGTCAACATGTTGATGAATTACATGGCACATTAAATCGATTTTATTGTAACGAATGTCATAAATCTTATACGAAGTCAGATGTCATTGATAGAACTTTGAAACATTGTGATAATTGTGGTGGTGCCATTCGACCGGACATCGTATTATATGGTGAAATGTTAGATCAACCTACCATTATACGGGCATTAAATAAAATTGAACATGCTGACACCCTTGTTGTACTTGGTTCGTCACTCATTGTACAACCTGCCGCAGGATTAATATCAAATTTTAAAGGCGACAATTTAATTATTATCAATAAAGACCGAACACCTTATGATAACGACGCTACTTTGGTCATACATGACGACATGGTTTCCGTTGTAAAAACATTAATGACAGAGTAATCAGTAGATTTTTTATTACTAAAATAGACTGTAAAAATAATCGTCATAAATAATGGCATTTTCCGACATTCAAATGGTACAAAGTACATTGTCATATGCATAATGATACCTGTAATTAATGTAATAATAGAAAAGTGTATATATCTCATATCGCCACCTGCTATACAACTTATTAGATAATTAATTCCAAGACATATTAATTATCTAATTATAACCTTAGTTACGTTATTACATAATATAAAAATATATAAAACTTATTTGCTTGCTCCTTTAACTTTTTAAGAGTAAAAAATAACCTGAAACATAGACTTTAACATCCAAGTTTCAGGTTAGTGTAATGTAAATTATTTACTTTGTTATATTATGATTAAACATCTAATTCTCTACTTGTAAGTACTTTAATCATCTCTGGATCAGCATGTGAGAAAAATTGGCTATTACTTTCTTCTAATGTCGCAATTTGTTGTTTATCTTCTTCTGTCAGTTCAAAATCAAATATATCTAAGTTTTGAGCCATGCGTTCTGGATTCACTGATTTTGCGAGTACAACAATGTCACGTTCTACTAACCACCGTAAAATAACTTGTGCAATTGATTTGTTATATTTATCTGCAATGGCCTGCAACAATTGATTTTGGAATAATTGATTTTTACCTTCTGCAAATGGTGCCCAAGCTTCTACCACAACATTTTCTTGTTGAAGTGCTGCAACTTGTTCTTCTTGTTGATGGAATGGATTAATTTCTATTTGGTTCACTTGTGGTTGAATTTGATTGTGAATACCTAAATCTACAATTCGATCAACGCCGAAGTTAGATACACCGATTGCTTTAATTTTACCAGTTTCTTTTAACTCTTCTAATGCACGCCATGAGCCATATACATCATTGTAAGGCTGGTGAATAAGCACTAGATCAATATAGTCCAAATTTAATCGTTGTAATGATCGTTCGATTGATTTGATAGTATCTTCATAGTTAACATTTTCAATCCATACTTTAGTCGTAATGAATAGTTCACTTCTATCAATACCTGAAGCTTCAATACCTTGACCTACTTCAGTTTCATTTAAATAACTTTGTGCTGTATCAATATGTCTATAACCCGCTTTAATTGCTTCTTTAACCGCTTCTGCTGTTTGTTCTTGAGGAATTTGAAATACTCCGAAACCTAATACTGGTATCTTTACATCTTTACTTATTTCAATATGATTCATAAAATGAACCTCCTTTTTCTTGTAAGCTCACTATAAACCATGGAGTTAACTCGATAGCAAGCCATAGGTTTACTTTCTCTCCCAAATACGTTCAACATTGGCATCATGATTATCGCTAGCATTGATTTTAGCAATATGATTATCATAATTATCAATTTTATATTGTAGTAAATCTCTCGCATCATGAATTGTCTTTAAGTTTTCATTTAATTCTTCGAGTTGCTTATTTAAAATTTGCTTTTGCTGTGCTTGAATATTTTCATTTTTAGGAAGCTGCGCTAACCTACAAAATTCGATAAGCGATTCAATACTGACGCCTGCATTTCGCAAATTTTTCACTAAATAAATCCAATTTAAATCACTATCATTATATATTCTATATCCATTTTCATCTCGATTAACAGGTGGAATCACACCAACCTTTTCATAATATCTTAAAGTGTCTTGAGATATATTCATGAGCGCTACGACTTCTTTAGTTTTCATTGTGACTATCCTTTCAGTTATGTTTGGTCGTCTAAAGTAATGTTGCTTTATATATTGCCATCTTCGTTTGAATACTTCTTATTTTATTACTCAAATTTAAATTTGTCTCTTTTTTAACATTTTACATTTCATCGTTTTTAATTACTTTAAAAATTGTATAACTTAAATATTTAAAATGATATAATCACTAAGATTGATAATATTTAATTTTTAAAAAATTATTTTCGTTGCAATTTTTGGGTGATTCGGAAAATTTGGGTGATCGATTGTTTATATACATCAACATGCTTTGCGGATTGTTTGAGAGTAAACAGTTATTTGTATGCATTAACGAATTTTGAAAAATTGAATCATTATTTAATCAGATTATTAATTGCGCACGCGCAACACAAAAAGGAGACATGTCAATGACATATAGAATGAAGAAATGGCAAAAATTATCCACCATTACGTTATTAATGGCCGGTGTGATTACTTTGAGTGATGGTGAATTCAGAAGTGTTGATAAACATCAGATTGCTGTGGCTGATACGAATACTCAAACACCAAATTATGAGAAATTGAAGAATACATGGCTGGACGTTAACTATGGTTATGATAAGTATGATGAGAGCAATCCAGATATGAAGAAGAAGTTTGAGGCTACGGAGAATGAGGCAAAGAAATTACTTAGTGAGATGAAAACTGAAAGTGGAAGGACTTATTTGTGGGAAAGCTCAAAAGATATAGATACGAAATCTGCAGATATGACTCGTACCTATCGTAATATTGAGAAAATCGCAGAAGCGATGAATCATCCTAAAACCACTTTAAAAAATGACGAAAATAAGAAGAAACTGAAAGATGCCCTTGAGTGGTTGCATAAAAATGCCTATGGAAAAGACCCAGATAAAAAAGTTGCTGATCTGAAAACTAATTTCTCAAAATCAGCACCTCAAAAGAATACAAACTTAAATTGGTGGGATTATGAAATTGGAACACCTAAATCATTAACAAATACCCTAATATTACTGAATGGTGATATTTCAAGTGATGAAAAGAAAAAATACACTGCCCCTATCAAAACTTTCGCCCCAAAAAGTGATGAAATATTATCTTCTGTAGGAAAAGCTGAACCTGCTAAAGGCGGAAATTTAGTAGACATTGCTAAAGTAAAACTTTTAGAAAGTATTATCGAAGAAGATAAAGATATGACGAAAAATTCAATAGATTCATTTAATAAAGTGTTCACTTATGTTCAAAGTAATTCAACTGGTAAAGAACGTAATGGATTCTATAAAGATGGCTCATATATCGATCATCAAGACGTCCCCTATACCGGTGCTTATGGCGTTGTACTCTTAGAGGGAATTTCTCAAATGATGCCAATGATAAAAGAAACACCTTTTAAAGAAACTAGCCAAAATGATACTATTTTAAAATCATGGATTGACGACGGATTTATGCCACTCATTTATAAAGGTGAAATGATGGATTTATCACGTGGTAGAGCCATTAGCCGAGAAAATGAAACGAGTCACTCAGCATCTGTAACAGTAATGAAATCATTGTTGAGATTAAGTGATGCCATGGATGAGTCAACAAAAGCTAAATATAAAAAAATTGTCAAAACTTCAGTTAAATCTGATTCAAGTTATAAACAAAACGATTATTTAAGCTCTTATTCGGATATAAGCAAAATGAAGGCTTTAATGGAAGACAGCACTCTTTCTACTAACGATTTAACACAACAACTTAAAATATATAATGACATGGATCGTGTCACCTATCATAACAAAGACTTAGACTTTGCATTTGGCTTAAGTATGACGTCGAAAAACGTTGCACGTTACGAAAGTATCAATAATGAAAACCTAAAAGGTTGGCATACTGGTGCTGGAATGTCTTATTTATACAATAGCGATGTGAAACACTATCGTGATAACTTCTGGGCGACTGCCGATATGAAACGTTTAGCAGGTACTACAACTTTAGATAATGAAGAACCTAAAGAAAATAAGAACTCCGATAAAACTTTTGTAGGCGGAACAAAATTCGATGACCAACATGCTAGTATTGGAATGGAATTTGAAAATCAGGACAAAACTTTAACTGCCAAAAAATCATATTTCATATTAAACGATAAAATTGTCTTCTTAGGAACTGGCATTAAAAATACTGATTCATCAATGAATCCAGTTACAACGATTGAAAATCGCAAAGCGAATGGATATACGTTATATACAGACGATAAACAAACAACCAATTCTGATAATCAGGAAACCAATTCAGTCTTTTTAGAGTCCACAGATACCAAAAAGAACATCGGTTATCATTTTTTAAACAAATCGAAAATAAATGTAAAAAAAGAAAGTCATACTGGTAAGTGGAGTGAAATTAATAAAAGTCAAAAAACAGAAGACAAAAAAGATGAGTATTATGAAGTAACTCAAAAGCATTCTAATTCTGACAATAAATATGGATATGTGTTGTATCCAAGCTTATCTAAAGATGTCTTTAAATCCAAAGCAAGCCAAGTAACTGTCGTTAAACAAGATGATGACTTCCACGTTGTGAAAGATAATGAATCGGTTTGGGCTGGTGTCAATTATAGTGATAGCGCTAAAACTTTTGAAATTAATGGTACTAAAGTCGAAGTTAAAGCCAAAGGAATGTTTATTCTTAAAAAGAAAGATGATAAAACTTATGAATGTAGCTTCTATAATCCCGAATCTACAAATACCGCTTCAGATATTGAATCTAAAATTTCAATGACTGGATACTCTATTACAAATAAAAATGCATCGACTACTAATGAATCCGGCGTACGCTTTGAATTAACTAAATAAGCAAGAAAATCTCGAGCTTGGGACATAAATCAATGTCCTAGGGTCTATAATATTATATTGGCAGTAGTTGACTGAATGAAAATGCGCTTGCAACAAGCTTTTTTCAACTCTAGTCAACCTTGCCGGGGTGGGACAACGAAATAAATTTTGTGAAAATATCATTTCTGTCCCACTCCCAAGATTTTATAAGCATAACTATCATTCACCTTGTAATCCGCAGACCACATCACCTTTGATAAGTTCTCGATTATTTAAAAATCGAATTTTTAAAGATGTACATGCTTCAATATTCTTATCATTCATTACTTGAAAATGTATATGAGGTTCAGTAGAATTGCCAGAATTCCCAACCTTCCCAATGATGTCACCATATTTAACATTTTGTCCCTCATTCACAATGATTGAATATTGTTGTAAATGAGCTATTAAGCTATACTCATTTTCTGCGTGCTTGATTACAATATAATTTCCTAAAAACTGTGATTCATTCGTACTTCCAATACTGTTGTCTTGAACCCCATTCACTACTTTTTCAACTGTACCATTTGCTGGCGCAATGATATCTTTTCCAAAACAAAAATAATCAGTATTTACTTTTCCTTGCTTCTTATATGTTTTATGATTTTCTTTAATAACTAAATCAATAGCATACCTTTGATGTGGGTATAAATAGTGATAATTATATAATTCATTATCTCCCCCCCAAAAAACCTCATAGCAATCTGTTGTCGGCACTGCGTATTTTAAAGTCGTTTCATTCTTAATCGCATCATAATTGATTAACGGACGCATAACAAATCCGATAATACTATTATCTTTCCAAGTCACTGACACTCCAAATTGCTTTGCTTTATCTATCCATATTTGCTCCATAGTATCATCATTTTGAGTACACACTTTTAACTCATGTACATCAGACTGCCTTGTATAAGATTTGAAAAGTTTCCTAAACTGCCAATAACTAAACTCTCGCTTCAAATTTTGATCAAAAATCTTATATATTTTCCTGCTCTTACTTTTATTTAAATAATCCCCAAAGTTTGTTTTATTCATATATTCTTATCCTCTTATATTTATTTTGATATCAATTATTTCTCCAGTTCCTGGGTCATTTTTGCGCTACCTTATATTTTTTGCTTCCCCTGGAAATTTTGTGAATTTGCTTTTTTACATTTCTCGTCGAATATGTTGGAATGAATAATCACGTTTTTTTACATCATCCTATTCGCTTTTAGAGACACAAAATAGCTCTCACATCTTCGTTGCGTGAACCTTGTGGAAGTTTTTGTCTATAAAATCGAAATTGCTTTTTATTCTTTATTAAAGATGTGCATAACCTTTTTTTATTATATTTTCTTCTTCTAAAGCTTTAAGTCTTTTTGTTAGATTCACATCATTTTCCAATTATCTGCAAAAGCATTTCCCCTATTTTTATAACATTTAGTTAATCACTTTGCTATTTTTTGAATAGGAATTTAAAGACACCTTAAGACATCAGTAACATTTATACTTGATACAACGAGTTGTATTACTTCCATCTTAAAGTATATTCATATTTTCTCTTAGTCATAACGGTCAGTCCTACAATTTGAAATTTTTATTGCAACTTATTCATTGACAATTTGCTGTATTCGATAATCAGTTTACCATCAATAAGTATTTCAAACTGAAAATTTTTAAATAGAAAGAATCTAGTTCCCCATAATAACCTTTTAATGCTTTATTACAGTATTTATCTTTAGTAGCTTTTAAAGTATATCAGTTGAAAAGTTCCAACAACATTGACAATCAACCTAATAAATAAGAGAATATAATTGCGCATAATCTAAAATGTTATAAATAATAAAATAGTATTATCTATTTACTCAGATAAATAGATGGGCGTCAAATAAAATTTTAATGATGGAGAAAACAGGGTTTTATCAACATGACATTTAATGAGTATAATTACAACAATGAATTAATATTAAAGTTAAACAAGATTGAAGTACAAAAAAATAACGAAAAAATTTCTGAGGTTTTTAAGGATTATGAAATATTAAAGCCCAAAATTGTTTTTAATGGCTCTAATCCTTATTTAGCATTAAATCATATTATAGTTGCTGAAATAGAAAATTACAGTTCTTTAGAAACGTTCTCCAAAATATATGTAGATGAAGATTACTACTATAATTACGGAGAATTAATTATCAAGTGCAAGAAATAGGAGGAAATTATGACTACTTATATGTTAATGTATTCAATACCAGAAAAAGCAGGTGGTATAACATCAGTTATGTTAAATAGATCTAAACTTTTAGCTGAAAAAGGCTATTCATGTGCCTTATTAACTTTGGATGACAAAAACTATGATCCATTAAGAGCTAAGCTAACAAATTCAGGACGGTTACATAAAGAAGTAAAAATTGTTAACTTATACGAAGAATTGAAGATGCTGTATGATGTTGAAAATACAGAAATCGAAAATAAAAATATGCAAACATTTGAAAAATTAAATCTTTTAAATCAAGAAGGCTTTTATATTCAAAAAGACGAATATGAAGAAAAAAAGTATGCCAGGTACTTTAAAGATAACAATTACATAATGTATAAAAAATGGATAAATGGTCAATTATCACACATTGATTATTTTCAAAATCGAAAACGCATTAAAAGGCATGTTTTCAAAATAAAATACTTCGAAAAGAAATAACTTTCAACGATAAAAATAAAATGAGTGAAGTTAAATATTTATCAAATGACGGCTTTTGTTATTTATCATATTGGTATGGGGATAACGAAAATATAGTCAATATATTTTATTTTGATAAAAATAGTAAAGAAGTATTAAACTTTAAAAACAATAAAATGTTCCACTCATATTGGTTGGATAAAAACTTAACTTCAAACGATGTATTAATACTAGACGGTATAGGCACTTATCCTAAAGTAGAGAACATGCAGAATAATGATGTCAAAAAAATATTTACTATACATACGAATCATTTCTTGTCCCCTTACTCTTATGGCGCTGAGATTAAACCAGAGTTCAGAAACATGTTACTAAACCTTAAAGAGTTAGATACTTTAGTTGTATTAACTAAAGAACAAAAAGATGATATTATAAAACAATTTGGTGATTACAATAATATAAAGGTTATTCCTAATGCTGTATCTTTTGAAGAGAATTTAACACAAAATATTCGAGAAAAAAATTCTATTATTGTATTACAAAGATTTGTAGCTATGAAAAATATCACACATATCATTTCCGCTATAAATATTGTAAGAAAAAAAGTAAAGGATGTTAAGTTGCACATATACGGTACCGGTACGCAAAAAGAAAATTACACAAAACTTATTAAAAAACTTAAATTGCAAGATAATGTGTTCATCCATGATTACGCATTTGACATACGTGGTCTTTATACAAAAGCCTCTCTAAGTGTACTGACATCAGATTATGAAGGTCTCCCTATGAGTTTACTAGAGGCCATGAGTTACGGTGTTCCAGTAATTTCATATCCTATTAATTATGGCCCTAAATCTATAATCCAAAATAATATAAATGGAATAATAACAAAAAAGAAGGATAATATTAATGAATTGGCAAAAAAAATAATTCATGTATTAAAAAAAGAAACATTGATATCTCAGTTTTCTGAAAATGCCAGAACAACAATAAAAACAAACTTTTCTTACGAAGCGGTATCCAAAAAATGGATTGAATTAATCGATGAAAAAAGCAAATAGAGAACAAAGTCCTCTATATCTTCAAAAGTATCAATATTAAATGTTTATTTAATTTACAAAGTGTTCAAATATATTGATTAAACTATGAATCGTCTACACTTAGTTGGACAAATCAACATATAAATAATTTTTTAAAACTAAAGTGTAGTCGATTCACCATATTTTCTAATCATCCCTCAAATTTTAATATTTTTATTTAAAAAATGTACTCGATACTCAACCAATCAATAATCATACTTACCTTCAACAAATTCTTTAACATGCAGTGTTATCCCTTGATAATATGGATATTTTGTTAATCTAAATTTCTGCTTTAATGCTTCATCTCTACTATTCGACATCAAATATGCATGTTCAAGATAGCTTAAATATGCTTCGTCATTGCCACTATCTCCAAAACCTAATATTGATTTTACTGGTATATTATATTTCTTCATCAGAAATTGAGTAGCATATAGTTTTCCAGCATTTGACGGTGTGAAGTCAATATCATACGCATTTTCAGGATCACCAGCTAATGGATTGCTTCGACTAAATCTCGCTGTATAGTTTTGATCATTTGCGTATCTGACAAGTGATTCTAGGATACGCCTATCTTTGTTGTGATTACCTATTGAATGAAAATAAAAATTATAATGTGTTTCATTACCTTCAAATGCTCTTTGTGGAATAAATTCGACATTATATTGCGCAGAAATATGACGTAATATATCCTCAATATCTTCAAATAAAAATGGTTCGCTCAAGACTTTCTTTTTATATGTTTCTGATTCAACATATTCGCCATTATTCCAAGTGAACATTTTAGAACTCAAATCAGAAAAGATATGTAATGGTTTAAACGTCATATTAACTTGATCCATTTTATCCATGACACTTTGAAATGTACTTCCTGTCAACACAGCAGTCATCACTTCATTATTATTAGTTAGTTTTTCCAACAATTTTTCCATTTCTCTTAAATGACTTAAATCTTCTTCATTTGTATTATGTTTAAAATATGTTTCATCAAAATCAAACAATAATAGACGCTTTGACATACTCATTCCCCCATAATATTTTAATGAATTTATCTATAACTTAAATACACTATAAGTCTCAATTAAAAGTATAAGATCGACTATATGCTTTTCATGATTATTATATACAACTAATGAATCCCTATAAACTAAAAACATTGCTTACCACTTTTCAAAATACATGGGTCATATCCCTCGTTAAAAACTATTACTAAAAATCAAAAATATAAAAAAATCAAAAAGTATGTTTTAAACTTTATAAAACGTGTTATATAAATAGTGTAATATACCACAACTTTAAAAGGAGATTGAGATATGAAACTAAAATCATTTGTTACTGCCACTTTAGCATTGGGATTATTATCAACGGTCGGAGCTGCATTACCTAGTCACGAAGCATCTGCAGATAGTAATAACGGCTATAAAGAAATGACAATGGATGGTTATCACACTGTTCCTTACACGATTTCAGTAGATGGTATTACTGCATTACATCGAACTTACTTTGTTTTTCCAGAAAATAAAAAGGTACTTTATCAAGAAATTGACAGTAAAGTAAAAAATGAATTAGCTTCTCAACGTGGTGTTACAACAGAAAAAATTAATAATGCGCAAACAGCAACGTATACACTTACTTTGAATGATGGTAATAAAAAAGTAGTGAATATAAAGAAAAATGACGACGCTAAAAATTTAATTGATCCAAGTACAATCAAACAAATACAAATTGTAGTTAAATAATAATTTGAAAATGAAAATAGTTATACCAGGCAAACGCTGAAAAATTGCGTTTGTCTTTTTAGTTATTGAACTTGTAAATTATTGTTGTTTGCTTCTCCTGATAATAGATTGGCCTATACAATTGTAAATTCGATATGAATGTCTACCATAATTTATTATCTAAACATAACAGCAAATCTCAAATATCTAGAACACAAATAAATCCCCTCACTACCGCTAATAGTGAAGGGATTATTTTATTACTTAGACGTATGCTCTATGACAGACATGTTTAACCGTATTAATCAACCATTTATCATTGCTAAATTTCCAAATCGAACATTATGAAGTCAATGCTTCAATTTTTATAATCCATCATTACATTTCTGCATTCATTATTCAGCTTCTCTAATTTCATCTGAAATATCTTTATAGTCAATATTTGCATTAGTGAAATCTTCATCATGAATTGGAAAATGCTGTTCAAATGTTTCTATATTTTGGATTTCTACCTTAACATCTTCTACTTCAAAATCTAAGACATGTCCGCCAAAGTTACGATCATCATTTGCAAAGTGTACATGGAATCCTGCTGATCCGATACCATGGAATAGTTCTGGTGTAAAGAACCCAACGACTGAACCTTTGACGTATGTTTCAGTTTGTTCAGGTTGTCTTCTAGCTGAATCAATTAAACGTGTATAAGGTGGCTCTTGTGCCGGCATCATACGTATATGCATTTTTTTAAATAAGCCTGAAATTTTTACTGCAGAAAATAAATTTTCACTCAACATCTTTTCCTTAATTTCTGCAAAAACTGCTTCAGAAGATTTATCTTTCGTTTCATAGCTTGTATCTGCTACGAATTTAGTTACAGTTGCATACGGTGTTAACTCGTCACCTTTTAATTCCACAAATTCTTTATGTTCATTTGCATGATAGGCTTTTCCATCTAAAAAGATGACCTCACCATTTGAACCTGTTAGTGTAGCGATACCTAAATCACCATGTTGCAATAATTCATTTATTGATGCAGTTCCTTTTAATAATCCTGCCATTAATGTGCCTAATGTACCATGTTGGTATAAAACATTAGTCATAAAATCTCCCACTCCTCTTTAACATTTATCTTTATTTTAGTTAAATACGTCAGGTAACATATTTGTTGAAAGTTTGATATTATCTTTGTAATTTACAGGTATATCAATTAATACTGGACCATCTGTTTCATAGCCCTCTTTAATTGCCGCTTCTAATTCTTCTTGATTAGTAACTCGTAAACCTTTTGCGCCAAATGATTCTGCATATTTTACAAAATCTACAGGACCGAAGTCTACACCTGATGAACGTTTATATTTCATTTCTTCTTGGAATTCAACCATATTATATTTTCCATCATTCCAAATAAGTTGGATAATGTTTAGATTTTTACGTACGGCCGTTTCTAAATCTTGTGATGAAAATAAAAAGCCTCCATCGCCAGCAACGGATACAACTTGCGTATTAGGGCGTACAAGAGCAGCTGAAATTGCCCATGGTAATGCTACACCAAGTGTTTGCATACCGTTACTAAATAATAAATGTCTTGGATTATAACTTCTGAAATTACGTGCCATCCAAATATAGTGACTACCAACATCAACTGTTACTGTAGTATCATCTGTTAATACCTTTTGCATAGATTCAATAATTTCGACTGGATGTAGAATACCTTCTTCATGTGTCGCTTTAATACCAGTTTCTTCATCAATATGTGTTCTTAGTTGTTCTAATTCATCTAAATGTTGTTGATTTATAAATGGTTCATCCACTTTTTCAGAAATCATTTCAATCGTTTTAGCAATATTACCAATCAATTCTTTTTTCGGTTGCATATAATTAGTAATTTCAGCTTGAACTTCGTCAATATTGATAATTTGTGTTTCTAATTCTTTATTCCAGTTACTAGCTTCGTATTCAATTGGATCATAACCGATTGTAACAACTAAATCACTTTTACGTAATAATTCATCACCAACTTGATTGCGGAATAAGCCCACACGTCCGAAGAAATGATTTTCTAATTCACGACTAATTACACCCGCACCTTGGAATGTTTCTACAACTGGTAAATTCGTGCGCTCAACTAATTTGCGAATGGCATTTGTTTCGTCTGCACTTGAACTTCTCATACCAGCTAATAAAACAGGAAATGATGCATTTTTAATCGCTTCAATGACATCATTAATATCTTGTTCACTCGGTACTCCTAAATTTGGTTTTTGGCAAAGTGATATCGCTTTAGATTCAACTGGTGAAGAAATCACGTCTTGCGGAATACTAATAAAACTTGCGCCATTTTTTCCTGAAGTAGCAATTCGAATTGCATTTGTCATAACTTCTGATAATGATTCAGGATCTTGTACTTCTTCACTGTATTTTGATGAATATTTTAATAGCGCAGCATTATCAATACTTTGATGCGTTAATCGTAATAAATCATTACGTTTCACTTGGCCACCTAACGCTAATACAGGATCCCCTTCAGATGTAGCTGTTAATAGTCCAGTCGTTAAATTACTTACACCAGGGCCACTTGTAACAAGTACTATACCCGGTTTGCCTGTTAATCTTCCAATACCTTGCGCCATCATTGCGGCATTTTGTTCATGACGCGTGACAATAAGTTCAGGACCATCATCAATTAAAGCATTAAATAGATAGTCAATCTTTGCACCCGGAATACCAAAAACATATTCTACCCCATTATTTTTCAAAGTATCAATAACGATATCGGCTGCAGTGTACTTTTTATCAGTCATTTATATTCATTTCCTTTCAAAATGTGTTGTGTAGATGTGTATTACATGTAATTGTATTGTGATTTGTAATCTAATGATTGTTACGCAAAATTAATGATATTTATCAAAAATTTCATTATACGATTAGATTTGTAATACATAAAAATTGCCTTCAGTACATTATATAACCTTTGTTAGATGAATAAAAATCGTTATTTGTAATACTAAGTATTCCAAAAATGCATGAGTAGATTTTGTGCAGTGTGATTATGAGGGATGTTGGATTGATTGGTGTGAAGGATTGTTACAATGTCTTTGAGTTTGGTATTTAGTCGATGGCGGTTTGAAATTGTCGTTTTATGGTGGAATGAATTTGTCGTTTTATGGAGATATAAAAATGCTGTTTTATGGCAGTTTCAAAATGGTGTTTCGATTAAAAAGTCACAGCAAGACTTAGAACTAACTGTGACTTATACATTTCATACTTATATTTATCGATTGGTTTTATAGTTATAAATGATAGAAGCAGTTCCTAAACAAATTAAGAAGATAATCATTAAATATATAGAAAAGTTATCTGTTTTAATATAAAACCTAAAAAGTAGAAACACCAGCATCGCAACAATAAAATAAACAGGAATAAAAGCTTTCTTCCAAAATATAGAATCTTTCAATTAAGTCACTCCTTATTTTGATAATACTCTTAAATCATGGATCTTGAGTTATCTTCCGGTTTTCATCCGATAGCCCTTTCCCTTGAACCACTATGATTAGAACATTATTATCCGCCCCTCCCGCAAGCTAAATGACAATTTAATAATGTACACTTTTGATTATGTAAGCATGTACAAATTATACGTGTAAATCAATAATTCATATTTGAATTTATTCTATTCCTGAGACATTAAATAAAGGAAAGTTCATTTATACTCTACACATTTCATATTCCCTACACAAACGCAAAAAAACACCTCGACATAACATCGAGGTGTTTTGTATATATCGTCCGACAATTAACGTTTTGAGAATTGAGGTGAACGACGAACTGCTTTAAAATTTGGTTTTTTACGTTCAAAAAACTTTAGGGTTTCGTACAATTGTATAGACTGTCGTAAGCCTTGATACTAAAGGATTTCTAATTTTTCCGATTGCATAGTATTGCACCAAATATCACTCAGGGGTAACTAAAGGGTAACTAAAGGGTAACTAAATAAACTGCTGTCCGGTTGTATATACTCTTGTATCGTCCGGTTATCGTCCGGTCGTAAATATATTGATTTATCAATGTTTTTATGTATATCAATAGGTTATCGTCCGGTTATCACATGATGTATTTATTAGCCTCTAAATAAATAATATCTAGTACCTGGACCTCTACCTTCGGATCCGATAATTTCTAATTTCTTTAGTTCAGCAATTAACTAAGATGTATAAATTTTTTCGAAGTCATATTGTTTCTTGAATTTCAAGTCTACTTGCTAACTTACCATCTGATAAAAATTCTACAATCTCTGTCAACTTCTGATTAGTAGGTATTTTATTTAACTTGTAATTCTTATTAAATAATACTACTCGAAAATCCGCCTCTTTACTCGAAAGCTCACAAAACCCTTGATATCACTGGTTTCTCATGATTTTTTAATATTTTTCTTTTGAGTTACTCGAAAATTTTTCTCTTTACTCGAAAGCTCACAAAACCCTTGATATCATTGGTTTCCCATGATTTTTAATATTTTTCTTTTAAGTTACTCGAAAATTTTTCTCTTTACTCGAATCCGAGTAAATAATATGTTCTCTTTGGATCATTCTTACTTGATCCATGTGTCGATATAATATTCATTTCCTCTAATTCTTTCAATCTTTTTCTAGCAGTAGGAACAGACCTTTGAATAATATTAGCAATTTTAGATGCTGTTAGTTCGCCTTGATTATATAAATGTCTCACAATTAATTCTTGTTGCTCATTTAAACTTTCAAATAATTCAGGTGTTATTATATTACTCACTCTCCCTGTTTCTCTTTTTTTCCTTGCTATTATGTTATTCTTCAAAGCTAGTTGTACTGAACTATTATTAGGCTCTGAGTATACAGGATCATCTAAAAAATATTCCTTCATTTCGTCAAATATACGTCCCACGCCCTCATTTGATTCTCTCACCCATTTATATTGAGTTAATGCTGCAGCTAATTTTGGATTCCTTGAATATCTTTCTTCTTTAATATTCTCTAACGTAACAGAAGCAGGCAGTGCACCCGGGCTACTAATTTCTAATCTGTCGTCGAACATTTTTATTCTTATATGATCGCCTTGATTATCATATCTGCGATGTACAATAGAATTTATCATTCCCTCAAACCAAGCAAATTCTGGATATTCTGGCAAAGTTACAAATCTTCCCTCTTTACCTAAAAAAGTATATTCACGTAATTGTGTATTGATAAAGGCTCTCGCTTCTCTTATTGCTACTGGCAAAGCTTTATCAAAAGTAATATCTTTTACAATGTTAAGTCTTGTCCCAGATTCTTCTTTTGTACCTTCATACCTCATAAATCGAATTCTAGCGCCTGGTAAATAAACATTGATGTTATTACTAAACAATAACAAACCTGCAACTGTCAATTTACCTTCACGCATAAATCCTCTAGCTTTTAATAATTTTTCATTATCTACGTTTGTATTAAGTAATTGCTTAAATTCATCAACTAGTTCTTCATTCACATCTTCAATACTAGAATACTCTACTAATTCTTCTTCGAATCTTCGTGAACCACGGTCGTATTCTAGATTTGTAATTTGATTGTGTGTCAGTTTTCTACTTTTATCGTTAATCCTTAAATATACTGAATCATCTTTTAAGGTGATTATGGCATCATAACTGGGTTCAATGTCGAAAACAAGAATTTCATCCATAGTTCCATCGCGTTTCTTCACTTCTATTATTTCATATGTATATTTAGGTATTCTATATAAATGTTCGAAAGGTGCTTCAATATAAACCTCTTTCTTTTTTGCTTTTGAATGATTAAATCCCGAAATTTCTCCATTATCTTCAATACCAATTACCAGTTTGCCACCTTCAGCATTTGCAAACGCACTAATGTGTTGAGCAACATCTTTAGGATTTATAGATGCCCTCTTTCGATCTAGAAGCTGTCCTTCAACCTCAGTTTGCAAATATTCAATATACTTACTACTAGTCATATATAAACCTCGCAATCTCGCATCTTATTGACTTTATTATAACATTCAATACGATATCTATCGAATATCATTACAACCTCTATCTGCTTGTCGTACGAATCCCAAAGAAAAACAAGGTCATTTCATATGGTTTCATAAAGTTTCATATCATTGAATTTTAAGCAGAATTGAAACAAATTAGTTACTCTAGGGGTAACTAAATGGTATCTAAATAACTCTATAAAAATACAAAAAACACTCTTTGGAATAATCCAAAGAGTGTTGTAAACGTTTCTTCAGTTGAACACAAATTGCTGCCGCAATTTGCGAACTCCATCTGTAAACGAACAAGTTCGCAACAGCTGCAGCTTAACGTTTTGAGAATTGAGGTGAACGACGAGCTGCTTTAAGACCTGGTTTTTTACGTTCTTTCATACGTGGGTCACGAGTAAGTAATCCAGCGCGTTTTAAAGAACCTCTGTATTCAGGATCTGCTTCTAATAATGCACGAGCGATTCCGTGACGGATAGCTTGAGCTTGTCCAGTGAAACCACCACCATGTACGTTAACTAAAACATCATAGTTACCTTTAGTTTCAGTTACATCAAATGGTTGGTTTAAGTCTAAAATTAATGATTCGAATGGTAAGTATTCGCGTACGTCACGGTTATTAACTGTGATGTTACCTTCACCTGGTACTAAACGTACACGTGCTACTGAGTTTTTACGACGGCCTGTGCCTCTATATTCAACTTGTGCCAAAGTCATTTCCTCCTTCTAATTAACCACGTAATTCGTAGTTTTCTGGTTGTTGTGCAGCGTGTGGATGTTCAGCGCCACCATATACAAATAATTTTTTACCTTGTTTTTCGCCTAAACGAGTGCTTGGTAACATACCTTTAATTGAGTTTTCAATTAAACGTTCTGGGTTAGTTCTTCTTAATTCACCAGCAGTGATTGATTTGATACCACCTGGGTGATTTGAGTGACGGTAGTAAACTTTGTCAGTTTCTTTGTTACCAGTAAATTCGATTTTTGATGCATTAATAACGATTACATAATCACCAGTATCAACGTGTGGTGTGTAAGTTACTTTATTTTTACCGCGTAAGATAGATGCTACTTCTGATGATAAACGACCTAATGTTTGGCCTTCAGCATCGATAACATACCATTTGCGCTCAATGTTTGATTCATTTGCCATAAATGTTTGACGCATAATAATTGTCCTCCTAAAAAATAAATGCTTCTATTCAAGCTATAAACAGTTTCATAACCTAATAGATGATTTCATTTGTTTCATTTTTAAAACGTTTAATTTCATTTATTTTGTTAACTGTTGTTCGTTTCTGCTTATATATCTTGTAACACAATAAGTTTCCGGGGCTTATCGTGGGGTGGATATAAAACAATACCGTTAATAATCTTATAATTTCACAAGCTTTTTGTCAATGGCAATCAGTCATTTTGTAATGATTTTTTACGATGTATTTTTATATCGTTGCCAAAGTCTTTTAATAACTCATTTTCATCTAAATAAATCTTCTCTAAATATAGTCCTTCAGCCGGTGCAGTAAAAGGTACATTCTTACGATTCTTTGATTCAAGAAGCTTCGGCACATCAGAAATTTCATGTCGTCCTTTTCCAACTTCTATTAAAAATGCAACTAAGACTCGCACCATGTTATATAAAAATCCAGATCCAGTGACAATATAATCAAAGCCATCATCTGTTTTTACAATTTCACTTTGGTATAATGTTCTAACTTTGCTTTCTACTTCAGTTTTTTGCGAACAAAATCCCGTAAAATCATGTGTACCTATGAATTGTTGCGCCGCTTTGTTCATTTTGTCTAAATCCAACGTTTCAGGAATAAATGTTTTCAAACCACTTTGAAATGGATCGCGGTGTTGTGCTTGATATACTTTATATCGATAGCGTTTACCGACACAATCGTAACGACAATGAAAATCGTCATCGACTGTAACTACATTGTTGACATAAATATCATCAGGTAACGTTCGGTTCATTGCATATTGCCATTGTGACATAGGTATATTCAGCTCTGTGTCGAAATGAAAGTATTGCTGTATCGCATGTACACCTCTATCAGTCCTACTTGAAGGATGGATTCTCACATGTCTTTTATGCATGCGTTGTAATAGCTTTTCAAATTGTTGCTGTACCGTACGTCCATTTTGTTGAATTTGAAAACCTAGAAAATTATTTCCTTGATACGCAATTTCTACTAATATACGCATGAATTTACACTCCTGAATATTTTAATACGAATAAAATAATTGCAATTGGGATTATCATGATTAAAGATAACGTATCTCTCAATTGCCATTTAAGCTGTCTGTAGCTCGTTCTTTGAACATTGGCATCATAACCCCTAACTTCCATTGCGACCGCTAATTCTTCGGCGCGTTGGAAAGCTGAGATGAATAGTGGCACTAGTAATGGAATAAATGATTTAATACGTGTTGCAATGTTCCCTGAACTGATTTCAGAACCACGCGACTTTTGCGCCAAAATGATTTTATCTAACTCATCCATTAACGTCGGGATGAATCGTAACGCAATAGACATTATCATACTTAATTGATGAACTGGTAATTTAAACATCTTTAGTGGTGCAAGTAATCTTTCAAACGCATCTGTTAAATCAATTGGACTTGTCGACAGCGTCATAATCGTTGCAATCATCACAATACCAATTAATCGTAATGATATATATAGCCCTTCTAAAATACCATTAGTTTCAATCGTGATGCCATGCCATTCAACTAATACATATCCACCTTTAGTTAAAAATATATGCATCATTAATGTGAAGATTAAAAAGAAAAATATTGGCGTTAAACCTTTAATTAAGAACCATAATTGAATTTTTGCTAATCTCATAAAGAATAATATAAGTGCAAACACCCAAAGATATGTTAATGGTGAATGACAGACAAATATTAATATAATAAAAAGAAAAACAAACATTAACTTTGCTCTTGGATCAAAATGATGAACATAGGAGTCATTTGGCAAATATCGCCCTATAATCAATTTATTTTTCATGTTGCCACTCCTTATACAAGCTAACAAATGCTTCTTCAGTTAAGGCAATATCTTTTAACTTTGTTTGATGTTTTTGTTCAAAGTCATATTGTAACTGAACGATGTCTGGCAACCCAATATGCCACCCCGCCAACTTTTCTTTTTCTTTAAAGAGCTCTTTTGGTGATGTTTGCGACACTATACTACCTTCTTTCATAACGATGACTTCATCGGCATAACGCGCGACTTCATTCATATCATGTGAAATTAGGATAATTGTCTTATTTTCATCTGTTTGTAAAGATTTTAATAAGCGCATAACTTGTCGTTTGCTTTGTGGGTCAAGTCCAGC
This sequence comes from Staphylococcus sp. HMSC062H10, assembly GCF_001836945.1. Taxonomy (NCBI): domain Bacteria; kingdom Bacillati; phylum Bacillota; class Bacilli; order Caryophanales; family Staphylococcaceae; genus Staphylococcus; species Staphylococcus sp. HMSC062H10. Next base: position 33,576 of record NZ_KV830966.1, on the reverse strand, counting down.
TGTAGGTTCATCGACAACGATAATATCCGGATTCATTGCCAACACTGATACAATTGCGATTTTACGCATCTGTCCACCTGACATTTGAAATGGCGATTGTGACATCACATCTCTTGAAAAACCAAGATCCATCAATAAACGATGTGCATAATTTTTAGCTTCATCTAAATCCATTTTAAAGTTCTTAGGCCCAAATATCATTTCACGTTCTACTGTATCTTCAAACAATTGAGATTCGGGAAATTGAAAGACCATGCCTATTCTTTTTCTTACAGGTCTAATATATTTATCTTTAGTCTTATGTGTTACCGTAACATCATCAATTGTAACTGTCCCACTAGTTGGTTTAATCAATGCATTAATATTTTGAATCAACGTTGATTTACCACTACCTGTTTGTCCAACGATTGCATAGTACTTGCCTTGTTCAAACTCTGTATTAATATCATGAATAGCTTGATGTTCATAAGGTGTTCCTTGTTGATACGTGTAACTCACATCATTGAATCGAATACTCATAGTTGATTCACCAACCCTTCATAAGTTAAGAATGATGTTTGGTGTCCCAGCATTTGATTTATTTTGATTGGGAATGGCAAATCTAGACCTATTGTTGTTAACTCTTCTGCATGGTCAAAAATTTCAATCGCTGTGCCTTCTTTATAGACAGTCCCTTTATTCATAACGATAACATGATCTGCTTCCATCGCCTCAGATAAATCATGCGTAATAGAAATGATTGTAATATTATGTTCTGATTTAACTATTCTCACTAAATCCAATAAATTTTGACGTGCATCAGGATCTAACATAGAAGTCGCCTCATCTAATATAATGACAGAGGGGTTAAGTGCTAATACACTTGCTATAGCCACACGCTGCTTCTGTCCCCCCGATAATGCATTAGGTTCATAATCTGCACGTTCTAGCATATCAACTTGTTTAAGTGCTTCGCTGACTCTTCTGTGCATTTCGTCGTGTGGAACCGCATGATTTTCGAGTCCAAATGCCACATCGTATTTTACAATTGAACCAACAAATTGATTATCCGGATTCTGAAATACAATTCCTATGTCTTTTCTTAACTTTTCAAAATTATCATCTGTTATAGTTTGATTATTATAAAAAATTTCTCCAGATTTAACGTTCTCTATGCCAATCATTAACTTGGCAATTGTAGATTTCCCAGAACCGTTATGACCAACAATAGATGTCCACTGACCTTTAGGTATATTAAAAGAAACATCTTTCAATGTGAAGGATGCATCACTTTGATATTGAAATGAAACATTTTTAAATACAATAACTGAATTCTTATCCTCCACTTGTCTCTCTCCTTTACGATTCGTGTATCTATCATATTTTACAATATTTATAAATCGCTGTATATGACATTGACTGGGTTTGCTATATATTACTAGTATTTTCCGACTCATTTCTAGTCTTTAAAGTGTTGTTTAACAACTAATGATAAGGACATTTATTCCTCTCTAACAATTATGTATAAACGTTAATAAAATAAATGATTTACTAATATAGGGTAGGCCGCGTTTGATTCAACAATAATACTTTCACTTCATTCAGTTCTAGTGAAATTGATCAAACTAGTTTGATCATATTTTTAGATTCGGACTCAAAAAAGTAGATATAAAGAAATCGGACTTGTAAACATTTCTGTTCATAAGTCCGATAGCTTATACAATAAAAAAGCGCGCACCCCATCATAAGTTTGTTGAGTTCACGCTTTAAATCTTTATTTAGTTGATGGGGTACTCTGAGCTAGACAATATTTGTATGTGGCAAACATTATCGTTGCACTCATTTGCTTTATATAAAAGTAGTTAGTGTATTTATATAAATTGTTATACTAATTCGATAATTACTGATTCAGCACCGTCACCGCGACGAGGGCCTTGTTTAAGGATACGAGTGTAACCACCTTGACGTTCTGTATAACGTTCTGCGATTTCACCAAATAATTTTTGAAGTGCAGTTTGTGTAGTTTCATCTTCGTTTAAGATTTCAACATTACGTAAAGTTTTAGCTGCATTACGACGAGAAGCTAAATCTCCTTTTTTACCTAAAGTGATTAATTTCTCAACAACACTGCGAACTTCTTTTGCACGAGCTTCTGTAGTTTCAATACGCTCACTAATAATAAGTGATGTAGCTAAGTCACGTAACATAGCTTTACGTTGATCAGAAGTACGACCTAATTTTCTGTAACCCATGAGTTAACCTCCTTTATCAATCTTCTTTTCTTAATCCTAATCCTAAATCTTCTAATTTGTATTTAACTTCTTCTAAAGATTTACGACCTAAATTACGCACTTTCATCATGTCAGCTTCAGATTTGTCAGCTAACTCTTGAACAGAATTGATTCCTGCGCGTTTTAAGCAGTTATATGAACGTACAGATAAGTCTAATTCTTCAATAGACATTTCTAATACTTTTTCTTTTTGATCTTCTTCTTTTTCAATCATGATTTCAGCGTTTTGCGCTTCATCAGTAAGACCAACGAAGATATTCAAGTGTTCAGTCATTATTTTTGCTGCTAATGAAACTGATTCTTGTGGTGTGATTGAACCATTAGTCCAAACATCCAATGTTAATTTATCAAAATCACTGCTTTGACCTACACGTGTATTTTCAACAGTATAGTTCACACGTTCAACGGGTGAATACAATGAATCAACAGGGATTACACCAATTGGTAAATCACTAGTATTATTTTGTTCTGCTAATGCGTAACCTCTACCCTTGTTAGCAACTAGACGAATTTTTAAGTGACCACCTTTAGATACTGTTGCAATTTTAAGCTCTGGGTTTAAAATTTCAACATCACTATCATGTGTAATGTCGCTTGCTGTTACTTCGCCTTCATCACGTACATCAATTTCTAAAGTTTTATCTTCTTCAGAGTAAATTTTCAATGCTAATTGTTTTATGTTCATAATAATTGTAGAAACATCTTCAACTACATTGTCTACTGCTGAGAATTCATGTAAAACTCCCTCAATTTCAATATACTTAACGGCTGCACCTGGTAATGAAGATAGTAGGATACGACGTAAGGAGTTTCCTAGTGTAGTACCGTAGCCACGTTCTAGTGGTTCAACAACGAACTTACCGAATTTAGCATCTTCACTAATTTCAATTGTCTCAATTCTAGGTTTTTCGATTTCTATCATTTAAATATCCTCCTTATATACGTCGACTTAATTTAAAATGTTTGCTCAGTGACCTGTAACAATACCATCATAAATTATACACGACGACGTTTTGGTGGACGACAACCGTTATGAGGTACTGGAGTAACGTCTCTGATCGCAGTTACTTCTAAACCTGCAGATTGTAATGCACGAATAGCTGATTCGCGACCTGGACCAGGTCCTTTAACTGTTACTTCAACTGTTTTTAAACCATGCTCCATAGCTGATTTAGATGCAGTTTCAGAAGCCATTTGTGCTGCAAATGGTGTTGATTTTTTAGATCCTTTGAATCCTAATGCACCAGCTGATGACCATGATAAAGCATTACCGAACTCATCAGTGATAGTTACAATAGTGTTGTTGAATGTTGAACGGATGTGTGCTACACCATTTTCAATATTCTTTTTCACTCTACGTTTACGAGATACTTGTTTACGTGCCATTTAAAATTTGCCTCCTTTACCTATTATTTTTTCTTGTTAGCTACCGTTTTAACTGGTCCTTTACGAGTACGCGCGTTGTTTTTCGTTTTTTGACCACGAACTGGTAAACCACGACGGTGACGGATACCACGGTATGATGAAATTTCCATTAAACGTTTGATATTTAAGTTAGTTTCACGACGTAAGTCACCTTCGACTTTATAACCGTCTACAACTTCACGGATGCGACCTAATTCGTCATCAGTTAAATCTTTCACACGAGTATCAGCTGATACGTTAGCTTCTTCAAGAATTTTTTGAGCAGTTGACGTACCGATACCGTATATATAAGTTAATGAGATAACTACGCGTTTTTCACGTGGAATATCTACTCCTGCAATACGTGCCATATTAATTTACACCTCTCTTTTATTAACCTTGTCTTTGTTTGTGTTTTGGATTTTCACAAATTACCATTACTTTACCTTTACGTTTAATGACTTTACATTTTTCGCAAATAGGTTTTACTGATGGTCTTACTTTCATTTTTATACCTCCCTATATTATGGAGTGACGATTATTTATAACGATAAGTAATTCTTCCGCGTGTTAAATCGTACGGAGACATCTCAACAGTTACTTTGTCGCCAGGTAGAATACGAATGTAATTCATTCTGATTTTACCACTTACGTGAGCTAAAATCTCATGACCATTTTCTAATTCTACTTTAAACATTGCGTTCGGTAAAGTATCTAATACAGTACCTTCTAATTCAATTACATCTTGTTTAGCCATTGATTAACTTCCCCCTTTTTGCAATAGTAAGGTAATCGTCAATAGACAACTTTATTGTTACGAATCTATCAGTGATTAATTTTATAAGTTAAACAAAAATTACGGGAATTAATTATCGTTAATTGCCACTCTCATCTATCTAATATGATTAAATCATGCCTCACTTAAAATAGACCGCTAAAAGTTGATCTATTACAAATGATCTAAAATATCAATGACATCTTTGGTAACGTCGCTAATATCTTTTGAACCATCAATATTTTTCAATACACCTTTTTGATCATAGAAATCTAAAATAGGCTTAGATTGTTTAATATTAACACTCAAACGATTAGCTACCGTTTCAGGATTATCATCTTCTCGTTGATACAATTTACCACCATCGATATCACAAATACCTTCGACCTTCGGAGGATTAAATACAAGATGATACGTTGTACCACATGACTCACAGATTCGACGACCTGTAAGACGGTTCATTAATTCTTCTTCCGGAACTTCGATATTGATGACAGCATCAATGTTTCTGTCAAGCTCAGACATAATATTATTTAATGCCTCAGCTTGCTCGATTGTTCTTGGGAAGCCATCTAATAAAAAGCCTTTTTTTGCATCGTCTTCAGAAATTCTTTCCTTTACGATACCTACAGTCACTTCATCAGGAACTAATTCGCCACGGTCCATATAAGACTTAGCTTCTTTACCTAATTCAGTTTCTTCTTTTATAGCTTTTCTGAACATGTCACCAGTTGAAATGTGGGGTATTGGGAATTTCTTGACAATTTCACTTGCTTGAGTTCCTTTACCTGCGCCAGGTAAACCCATCAAAATGATATTCATAAGTGCCCTCCTAAAATTATCTACCACCAAAGCCTTTATATTCTTTTTGAGATACTTGAGCTTCTAAAGATTTCATTGTTTCAATCGCTACACCAATAACGATAAGTAAACTTGTACCACCAATCTGAATTGATTGTGGTAATCCCATAAACTTAGTTGCTAATATCGGTAGAATTGAAATAACGGCTAAGAAGATAGAACCTACAAAAGTTAAACGATATAAAACTTTAGTAATATATTTTTTGGTTTGTTCACCAGGTCTAATACCTGGAACATAGCTACCTTGTTTCTTAAGGTTATCAGCCATTTTTTCCGGATTAACTTGTACAAATGCATAGAAGTATGTGAATAGTATGATCAGTACAATATATACAACCATACCAACATTACTTGAAGGATTTGCAGCATTCGCAATGTTTTGTGCCCATTCTTTATCTGGATAGAACAATGTTAATGTTCTAGGCAGTAAGAAGAACGCCATTGCAAAGATTACAGGAATAACACCGGCTGAGTTCACTTTTAAAGGTAGATACGTTGCTTGTGAACCTAATCTTTGAGCAGTTTGTTTCTTAGCATATTGAATTGGAATTTTACGAACGGCCTCAAGAACATAAATAGCACCTACAGTTAATAGTATCAGTGACACTAATAGTCCTAATACTTTCAACCATGCTAATGACGTATCTTCTTGCCCAACGAAAGCACTTTGTCCAAATTGAATTAGACTTGCTGGTAACGTTGATAAAATACCTGCGAATATGATAATAGAAATACCATTACCAACACCGAACTGAGTGATTTGATCACCAAGCCATATTAAGAAAGCAGTTCCTGCTGTCAAAACTAGTGCTATTAATAAATAACTCATAATTGACTGATTAATAATCAGTGCACCTTTGAGATAATTATTAAATTGGAATGCCATACCTATAGATTGGATAAATGCTAAAGAAATTGCTAAATAACGAGTAACATTATTTAACTTTCTTCTTCCTACTTCACCTTGTTTCGCCCATTCTGAGAATTTAGGGACAATATCCATTTGTAATAGTTGCATTACGATAGATGCAGTGATGTAGGGTACAATACCCATTGCAAAAATAGAAAATCGTTTCAAGGCTCCGCCACCAAAAGTATTTAATAACTCAGTGGCACCTTGAGAACCTTGGGGATTATCAAAAGCTGCAGGATTTACTCCTGGAGCTGGTATATAAGTCCCTATTTTAAAAATTACTAACATTGCTAGTGTGAAGAAAATCTTGTTACGAACCTCTTTTGTTCTAAAGAAGTTCACAAGGGTTTGAATCATTAGATCACCTCGTGTGCTCCACCTTTAGCATCAATAGCTTCTGCTGCTGAAGCTGAGAATTTATGAGCTTTCACTGTCAATTTCTTATCAAGTGAACCATTACCTAGTATTTTGATACCAGATTTTTCATTCTTAACAACACCAGATTCTACTAATAAAGCTGGAGTTACTTCAGTACCATCTTCAAATTTATTAAGTTGGTCTAAGTTAACAATAGCATATTCTTTACGATTTATGTTAGTAAAACCACGTTTTGGTAAACGACGGAATAATGGTAATTGACCACCTTCGAATCCTGGTCTTACACCACCGCCTGAACGAGCTTTTTGACCTTTGTGTCCGCGACCACTTGTTTTACCGTTACCTGTCGCAACACCACGTCCAACACGATTGCGTTCTTTACGTGAACCTTCTGCCGGTTTTAACTCATGTAATTTCATTTCGGCACCTCCTTGATTATTTTTCTTCTACTGTTACTAAGTGCTTAACTTTGTTGATTTGCCCACGAATAGCAGGGTTATCTTCAACAACTACTGAACTGTTAGTCTTTTTAAGACCTAAAGCTTCAACAGTTTTACGTTGTGTTTCAGGACGACCAATAACACTACGAGTGAGGGTAATTTGTAATTTAGCCATAACTAGTTTTCCCTCCTTAATTGTATAATTCTTCTACTGTTTTGCCACGTAATTTCGCAACATCTTCAGCATTTTTAAGGTTTTGTAAACCATCGATTGTAGCACGAACCATGTTGATTGGTGTGTTTGATCCTAATGATTTACTTAAGATATCAGTGATACCTGCTAATTCAAGCACGGCACGAACAGGACCACCAGCGATAACTCCTGTACCAGGTGCAGCCGGTTTCATAAATACGCTTCCTGAACCGTAACGGCCAGTAATTGTGTGTGGAGTTGTACCTTCAACACGTGGAACAACTACTAAATCTTTTTTAGCTGCTTCAACAGCTTTTTTGATTGCTTCTGGTACCTCTTGAGCTTTACCAGTACCGAAACCTACACGACCATTTTTGTCTCCAACTACAACTAATGCAGTGAAACGGAAACGACGACCACCTTTTACAACTTTTGCTACACGGTTGATTGTAACAACGCGTTCTTCAAATTCTTTCGTCTCTTCTTCTCTACGAGCCATGTATTTGTCCCTCCTTTAAATTAAAATTCTAATCCGCTTTCTCTTGCTGCTTCAGCTAATGCTTTAACACGTCCGTGATATAAATATCCTCCACGGTCAAATACGATTTCTTTAATGCCTTTGTCAGCAGCTTTTTTAGCAATTGCTTCACCGACTTTAGTTGCTAATTCAACTTTAGTTGCTGTAGTAGCAATGTCGCTGTCTTTTGAAGAAGCTTGAGCTAATGTTACGCCTTTATTATCATCAATAATTTGAGCGTAGATATGCTTGTTTGAACGATATACGTTTAAACGTGGCTTTTCAGCTGTACCTGATAAGTTAGTACGAACACGAGCATGTCTTTTTAAACGCACTTTATTTTTATCAATTTTACTGATCATTTCAATACTCCTTTCTTTAGAGTTTATCTATTATTTACCAGTTTTACCTTCTTTACGGCGAACGTATTCACCTTGGTAACGAATACCTTTACCTTTGTAAGGCTCTGGAGGTCTTACTGAACGGATGTTAGATGCTAATGCTCCAACTTGTTCTTTTGAAATACCTTCAACTTTAACGACTGTGTTTTTCTCAACTGAGAAAGTAATGTTTTCTTCAGCTTTAATTTCTACTGGGTGAGAATAACCAACGTTAAGGATTAAGTCTTTACCTTGCATTTGAGCACGGTAACCTACACCAACAAGTTCAAGTACTTTTACGTATCCTTGAGAAACACCTTGTACCATATTGTTTAATAAAGCACGAGTTGTACCATGGTTTGTTCTATCTTCTTTAGAATCAGATGGTCTTACAACTTCAATTGTGTTTTCTTCTTGTTTGAATGTCATTCTTTCATTTAAAGTTCTTGATAATTCACCTTTAGGACCTTTAACAGTTACATGATTTCCATCAAAAGTTACTGTTACGTCACTAGGGATGTCAATAATTTTCTTACCAACACGACTCATGTTATGGCACCTCCTTATTTTTTATTACCAAACGTATGCGATAATTTCTCCGCCAACATTACGTTTTCTTGCTTCTTTGTCAGTGATTACACCTTCAGAAGTTGATACTAATGCAATACCTAAACCATTTAATACTTTAGGCATTTCGCTAGCTTTTGCATAAACACGTAAACCTGGTTTTGAAATACGTTTTAATCCTGTGATAACACGCTCATCGTTTTGACCATATTTTAAGAATAAACGAAGTACACCTTGTTTATCATCTTCTACGTATTCAACATTTTTAATGAAACCTTCACTCTTTAAGATTTCAGCAATTTCTTTTTTAATATTTGATGCAGGTAATTCTAACTTCTCGTGACGCACCATGTTTGCGTTTCTTACACGAGTAAGCATATCTGCGATTGGATCTGTCATTGTCATTGATTGTTGCCTCCTTTCAGACTCTTTTTTATTACCAGCTAGCTTTACGAACGCCAGGGATTTGGCCTTTGTAAGCTAATTCACGGAAACAAATACGGCATAATTTAAATTTACGATATACAGAATGTGGACGGCCACAACGTTCACAACGAGTGTATTCACGAACTGCATATTTTTGTTTTTTTTGTTGCTTAGCAACCATTGAAGTTTTAGCCACTTAATTAGCCTCCTTTAAATAATTATTTACGGAATGGCATACCGAAGTTAGCTAACAATTCACGAGCTTCTTCATCAGTGTTAGCAGTCGTTACGATAACAATATCCATTCCTCTAACTTTACTTACTTTATCATAGTCGATTTCTGGGAAAATTAATTGTTCTTTAACACCTAAAGTGTAGTTACCGCGTCCGTCAAATGCTTTTTTAGAAACACCTTGGAAGTCACGTACACGTGGTAATGATACTGAAATTAATTTGTCTAAGAATTCATACATTCTTTCTCCGCGAAGTGTTACTTTCGCACCAATTGGCATACCTTCACGTAAACGGAATGTCGCGATTGATTTTTTAGCTTTAGTTACTAATGGTTTTTGACCAGTGATCAATTCTAATTCTTCAACAGCATTGTCTAATACTTTAGAATTTTGTACTGCGTCACCTACACCCATGTTCACAACGATTTTATCTATTTTTGGTACTTCCATTACTGAACTATAATTGAATTTTTTCATTAAGTTTTCAGTAACTTCAGTGTTAAACTTTTCTTTTAAACGGTTCAAAGTGGGATCCTCCTTTCAACTTGTTATTAATTATTAGATTTAATTTCTTCGCCAGATTTTTTAGCGATACGAACTTTTTTACCATCAACAAATTTGTAACCTACACGAGTTGGTTCGTTTGTTTTAGGGTCCAATAATTGTACATTAGAAACATGGATTGCTGCCTCTGTTTCTAAGATTCCACCTTCAGGATTTAATTGAGTTGGTTTTTGGTGTTTTTTCATAATGTTAACACCTTCCACAACGACACGGTCTTTTTTAGGTAGAGTAGCGATTACTTTACCTTCTTTACCTTTGTCTTTACCTGCGATAACTTTAACGTTGTCACCTTTTTTGATATGCATGTGGGCACCTCCTTATTTGTATTGGTTGTTATTAATTAAAGTACTTCTGGTGCTAATGATACGATTTTCATGAAGTTACCTTCACGTAATTCACGAGCAACAGGTCCGAAGATACGAGTACCACGTGGGCCTTTGTCATCACGGATGATAACACATGCATTTTCATCAAATTTGATATATGAACCGTCATTACGACGAACACCTGACTTAGTACGTACGATTACAGCTTTGACAACGTCACCTTTTTTAACAACGCCACCTGGTGTTGCATTTTTAACAGTACATACGATAACATCGCCGATGTTTGCTGTTTTACGACCAGATCCACCTAATACTTTGATTGTAAGAACTTCACGAGCACCAGAGTTGTCTGCTACTTTCAAGCGTGTTTCTTGTTGGATCATTAGTTAAACCTCCCTTATCTCTAAACTTGTATTAAATAATTACTGACTCTTCAACAATCTCTACTAAACGAAAACGTTTTGTTGCTGATAAAGGACGAGTTTCTTGAATTTTAACAATGTCTCCTAATTTAGCTGAATTGTTTTCATCATGAGTTTTGTATTTTTTAGAGTATTTTACTCGTTTACCGTATAATTTGTGTGTTTTGTAAGTTTCAACAAGTACTGTAATAGTCTTGTCCATTTTGTCTGAAACAACTTTACCTACATAAACTTTACGATCGTTTCTTTCGCTCACTTTTGTAACCTCCTCTTACTTAATTATTGATTAGCCTTACTTTGTTCAATTTCTCTTTCACGAGCAACAGTTTTTAGACGTGCAATCGTTTTTCTTACTGTACGAATACGTGCAGTTTCTTCTAATTGACCTGTAGCTAACTGAAAGCGTAGGTTAAAAAGCTCTTCTTTTGAAGATTTGATTTGTTCTTCGATTTCTGAAGTGGTTAAGTCTCTAATTTCCTTAGCTTTCATTTGTTTCACCACCCAATTCCTCACGTTTTACAAACTTAGTTTTTACTGGAAGTTTGTGACTTGCTAAACGTAGTGCTTCACGCGCAACTTCTTCAGAAACGCCAGCAACTTCAAATAAAATTCTACCTGGTTTAACGACTGCGATCCAGCCTTCAACCGCACCTTTACCAGCACCCATACGTACTTCTAAAGGTTTTTTAGTATATGGTGTATGTGGGAAGATTTTAATCCAAACTTTCCCGCCACGTTTCATGTAACGTGTCATTGCTATACGAGCAGATTCGATTTGACGAGATGTGATCCAAGACGTTGTTGTAGCTTGTAAACCAAACTCACCAAATGTTACGTAGTTACCGCCTTTAGAACGACCAGTTGTTTTAGGACGATGTTGACGACGATATTTTACACGTTTTGGTAGTAACATTATTATTTTCCTCCTCCACTAGTGTTCTTAGTAGGAAGAACTTCTCCACGATAGATCCATACTTTAACGCCTAATTTACCGTAAGTAGTGTCAGCTTCAGCGTGTGCATAATCGATGTCAGCACGTAACGTATGAAGTGGAACAGTTCCTTCTGAATATTGTTCAGCACGAGCGATGTCAGCTCCGCCTAAACGACCAGATACTTGAGTTTTGATACCTTTAGCACCAAGTTTCATAGCTCTAGTAATTGCTTGTTTTTGTACACGACGGAATGAAGCACGGTTTTCTAATTGACGTGCGATGTTTTCAGCTACTAAACGAGCATCAAGATCAACTTTTTTGATTTCAATTACGTTGATGTGTACTTTTTTATCAGTTAACGCATTTAATTTGTTGCGTAATTTTTCGATTTCTGAACCGCCTTTACCAATTACCATACCAGGTTTACCAGTATGAATTGCAATGTTGATACGGTTTGCAGCACGTTCAATCTCTACGTGAGAAACTGATGCTTCTTTTAATTCATTATCAATAAATTTACGGATTTTTAAATCTTCGTGTAAAAGTGAAGCGAAGTCTTTTTCAGCATACCATTTAGCTTCCCAATCACGGATAATACCAACACGAAGTCCGATTGGATTAATTTTTTGACCCACAGTATTCCCTCCTTAAAAGTTAATTAAGCTTCTTTAGCTTCTTCTTTACCGTCACTTACGACGATTGTAATGTGGCTTGTACGTTTGTTAATCGCACTTGCACGACCTTGCGCACGTGGACGGAAACGTTTTAATGTTGGTCCTTCGTTAGCATATGCTTCTTTAACTACTAATTCATCTGTGTTCATGTCATAGTTATGTTCAGCATTAGCTAAAGCGGACATTAATACTTTTTCAATTACTGGTGATGAAGCTTTGTTTGTTAATTTTAAAATTGCAATAGCTTCAGCAGCATTTTTACCTCTGATTAAGTCAAGAACTAGTCTTACTTTACGAGGTGCGATTCTTATTGTTCTAGCAACCGCTTTTGCTTCCATTAGGATGTCCTCCTCTACTTAATAGATATTATCTTCTTGTTTTCTTGTCGTCTGCAACGTGTCCTTTGAATGTACGAGTAGGAGCAAACTCACCTAATTTATGACCTACCATATCTTCAGTTACATATACAGGTACGTGTTTACGTCCGTCGTATACTGCAAAAGTATGTCCGATGAAATTAGGGAAAATTGTAGAACGACGTGACCATGTTTTGATTACTTGTTTCTTTTCGCTTCCTTCTTGAGCTTCAACTTTTTTCATTAAATGCTCATCGACGAAAGGTCCTTTTTTAATACTACGAGCCATTTGGGCGCCTCCCTTCTTATTATGTGCGTGCAGCTTTAAGCCGCACACCCAAATAAGTTGATTATATTATTTTTTCTTACGTCCACGAACGATAAGTTTGTCTGATGATTTTTTACCACGACGAGTTTTCTTACCAAGCGTAGGTTTACCCCATGGTGACATTGGAGATGGTCTACCGATAGGAGCACGACCTTCACCACCACCGTGTGGGTGATCGTTAGGGTTCATTACAGAACCACGAACTGTTGGACGGATACCTTTCCATCTTGAACGTCCCGCTTTACCAACGTTAACTAATTCGTGTTGTAGGTTACCAACTTGACCGATTGTAGCACGGCAAGTAGATAAGATCATACGAACTTCACCAGATCTTAATCTGATTAATACGTATTTACCTTCTTTACCAAGTACTTGTGCACTTGCACCAGCTGAACGAGCGATTTGTCCACCTTTACCAGGTTTAAGCTCGATGTTGTGTACTACTGTACCAACTGGAATGTTTTGTAATGGTAATGCATTACCAACTTTGATGTCAGCTTCAGCACCACTTTCAACGATTTGACCTACTTCTAATCCTTTAGGAGCAATGATATATCGTTTTTCACCGTCTGCATATACAACTAAAGCGATGTTTGCTGAGCGGTTTGGATCATATTGAATAGAATCAACTTTTGCATTGATACCATCTTTGTTACGTTTGAAATCGATAACACGGTATTGACGTTTGTGTCCACCACCATGGTGTCTTACAGTCAATTTACCTTGGTTGTTACGTCCCGCTTTTTTCGGTAGCGGTTTTAATAATGACTTTTCAGGTGTAGTTTTCGTGATTTCTGCGAAATCTAACGAAGTCATATTACGACGACCATTTGTTATTGGCTTATACTTTTTAATAGCCATTGTCGCTTACCTCCTTAATGGTAATTGGTTTATTAGTTAAATAAGTCGATTGATCCTTCTTTAAGAGTTACAATCGCTTTTCTTCTTTTGTTTGTATAGCCTTGGTAACGGCCCATACGTTTTTTCTTAGGTTTGTAATTCATGATATTAACACTTGCAACTTTTACGTTGAAGATTTCTTCAACTGCCATTTTTACTTGTGTTTTGTTAACACGAGTATCAACGTCGAAAGTGTATTTGTCTTCAGCCATTGCTTCAGAAGATTTCTCAGTGATTACGGGGCGCTTAAGAATATCTCTTGCTTCCATTATCCGAGCACCTCCTCAACTTTTTTAGCAGCAGCTTCAGTAATTACTAAGCTGTCAGCATTAGTGATATCTAAAACATTTAAACCTTGAGCAGTTGTTACTTGAACGCCAGGGATGTTACGTGCTGATAATTCAACATTTACATCTTCGTTTTCAGTAACTACTAAAACTTTTTTAGGTTGTTCTAATGTAGATAATACATTTTTGAATTCTTTAGTTTTTGGAGCTTCGAAGTTGAATGCGTCAACTACTGTTAAGCCATTCTCTTGAGCTTTGAAAGATAATGCTGAGCGTAAAGCTAAACGACGCATTTTCTTAGGCATTTTGTATGCATAACTTCTTGGAGTTGGTCCGAATACGATACCACCGCCACGCCATTGTGGAGCACGGATTGTACCTTGACGAGCACGACCTGTTCCTTTTTGCTTCCATGGTTTACGTCCGCCACCGCTTACTGCTGAACGATTTTTAACAGCATGTGTACCTTGACGTAATGAAGCACGTTGTAAATTAATAGCTTCGAAAAGAACGCTATTATTTGGTTCAATACCGAATACTGCATCGCTTAATTCGATTGAACCTGATTTAGTTCCGTCTAATTTTAAAACATCATAATTAGCCATTATGCATTTCCTCCTTTCACTTCTTATTATTTATTACCTTTTTTAATTGAAGTTCTGATTTCTACTAAACCTTTTTTAGGTCCAGGTACGTTACCTTTTACTAAGATAACTTTGTTTTCTGTGTCAACTTGAACTACTTCTAAGTTTTGTACAGTTACTGTATTTCCACCCATGCGTCCTGGCATTTTTTGGCCTTTGAATACTCTTGAAGCATCTGAAGCCATACCTACAGAACCTGGTGCTCTGTGGAAATGAGAACCGTGTGACATAGGTCCACGAGATTGTCCGTGGCGTTTAATTGCACCTTGGAAACCTTTACCTTTTGATACGCCTGTTACGTCAATAACGTCGCCAGCTACAAAAGTATCTACTGAGACTTCTTGACCTACTTCGTAAGCATCCACGTCTACATTGCGGAATTCACGAATGAAGCGCTTAGGTGCTGCGTCAGCTTTTTTAGCGTGACCTTCAGCTGGTTTATTAGCATATTTATTAGATTTTGCATCTTTTTTGTATGCTTTTTTGTCTTCAAATCCAACTTGGATTGCGTTGTATCCATCAACTTCTACAGTTTTCTTTTGTAATACAACATTTTCTTTAGCTTCTACTACTGTTACAGGGATTAATTCACCGTTTTCTCCGAATACTTGTGTCATCCCAATTTTTCTTCCTAAGATTCCTTTGGTCATCGAAAGTCCACCTCCTAAAATTGTCTATTATAATTTGATTTCGATGTCTACACCAGATGGTAAGTTTAAGCCCATTAAAGCGTCAACTGTTTTTGGTGTTGGGTTTACAATATCGATTAAACGTTTGTGTGTACGTTGTTCGAATTGTTCACGTGAATCTTTATACTTATGCACGGCACGGATGATTGTGTAAACTGATTTCTCAGTTGGTAACGGAATTGGTCCAGAAACATCTGCACCAGAACGTTTCGCTGTTTCTACAATCTTCTCTGCTGATTGATCAATCACGCGGTGATCATAAGCTTTTAATCTGATTCTGATTTTTTGTTTTGCCATAATTTTCCCTCCTTATTCGTCTACATTTAGTGATAGACTTCTCCACGAAAACTATCTTACACAGCGCCATGGCAAAGCGGCCGGGTGTGTCAGTAACCTTTCGCTTCATCGCTTTTCTTAAAGTCCAACGTTAGTTATATTACACGAAAAACATCGATAAATCAAGGCTTTTCACATAATTTTTCTATCTGTCTAACACATACTTTTATATTTTACTTTATATACTTAGTCAGTTCAACTATTTTCGAGATATTTTTTATTTCCTCCTTTATTGTAAATTCGTACCTTGAATCATTTTATTATTATCATTGAAAATTATTCTTTATAATTAGTCATAAGAATGGTGGTGAATGAATATGAAAAATGGACCAAAATTATCTTTAGCACTTATAGGTATCTTTTTAATACTTTGTGAGTTTTTCTATGGCATTCCTTTTTTAGGTGCAACTTTTATTTTAAGCTTTGGATGGCAGCCTTTACTCTTTAATGCATTACTTTATCTAATTCTTACTATTATATTACTAGTGAATAGACAAAATGCGATTAGACCTATAGCGATTATTCCAATATTTGGTATAGTAGGTAGTTTTTTAGCTATTATCCCCTTCTTAGGAATTTTGATTCATTGGATTTTATTTTTCCTAATGATTCTATTTGTCTTAGTTGTATTATCGGCACCAACCTATATACCTAATAAAAATGCTCGTGTCATTTATACACAATACAAAGATGGACATAGAGAATAATTCTTAAAACCTTTTTAATCAGGTATATATAATATAGAAGAAACACGTTCAACAATTTTAAAAGAAGTATATTTGTATTGGATATTTAAAGACATTCATAATATTACTTTATGCTATTTCGCTTCTTATTTTATCCTTACTTCAAAGAAAAAAACGACTACCAATCATTGGCAGTCGTTTTGTTGTGTCTGGATTTAACCATGAACAAATATGAAGTACAAAATGAATAGTACCATTAATACATACATTATCGGATGTACTTCTTTATGTTTTTTAGAGATAAGCATTGTAATTGGATAGAAAATAAATCCACACGCAATACCAGTTGCAATTGAATATGATAAAGGCATCATAATGATTGTAATGAATGCTGGCACAGCAACTTCAAAACTTTTCCAGTTTATCTCAGCAAAGTTTGCAGCCATTAATACACCTACCACCACTAAAGCTGGTGTCGTAACTGCACTTGTTACAACAGCGATTAACGGACTAAAGAATAACGCTAATAGGAAACAACAACCTGTTACGATACTAGCAAATCCTGTTCTAGCACCTACAGCAACACCTGAAGTTGATTCGATATAAGAAGTTGTTGTAGTTGTTCCAAAAATTGACCCTACAATCGTAGCTAAAGAATCTGAGAATAATGCTCTACCAGCTCTTGGTAATTTATTATCTTTCATAATACCAGCTTGAGTAGCAACGGCTACTAATGTACCAGCTGTATCAAAGAAATCAATAAATAAGAACGTTAAAATAACAATCAAGAACTGTATCGTTAATAATTGACTTGGGTCTTTAAACGCTTCAAATGCAGCACCGAACGTTGGTTCAATACTTGGAATTTTACCTACAATACCAGATGGCATTTGAATCAATCCAGTGAACATACCAACGATTGCTGTGATGATCATACCGATAAAGATAGAACCCGGCAATTTAATTGCATATAAAATAACTGTAATAACGATACCGAATATCGCTAAAAGTACTGGTGGATCAGTTAAATGTCCCAATGTTACTAATGTAGATTCATTTTTAACTATAATACCCGAACTTTGTAAACCTACAAATGTAATGAATAACCCTATACCTGCTGAAACAGCCATCTTCATTTGATAAGGAATTGCATTAATAATAACTTCCCTAAACCCTGTGACGGTTAATATCGCAAAGAATATACCTGAGAATAAAACACCTGTTAAACCAACTTGCCAAGGAATACCCATGGTTAATACAACAGTAAATGCAAAGAATGCATTTAATCCCATACCTGGTGCTAACGCAATTGGATATTTAGCTATTAGTCCCATGAATAGCGAGCCTACAAATGCTGCTAATGCAGTCGCTACAAAAATGGCACCTTGGTCCATTTTCATATCTTCTGATACGCCTTTAACACCGGCTAAACTTAAAACTTGCGGGTTAACTGCTAAAATATAGGCCATAGATAAGAAAGTTGTGATACCGCCTAAGATTTCTCTTTTAAAGTTTGTTCCATATTTATCGAACTGGAAATAGTTTTTCACGAATGGATGCTCCTTTTTTTAAAATACCTTAATAGTTTAATATCATTCTTAATAAAAAACAATACCAAAAGCGAACTTTTCGATTTTCTGATTCAACTTTGTTCGATTTTATCTATAAATTCAAGTTCTTTAATGCATCTTTAAACGGATTATTGTCTAAACCTTCATTTTTATTCATATACTTTTTCATTTCTTTACGAGATACTTTACCAGAGGATTTAGACTTCATACGCTGATCCATATGTGCTTGCGTTTCAGAATGTCCACAAACACAACGATATACCGCTTCTTTCCCTTTACCAAACAACGTTAATTTCTTTTTACAGTTTGGACATCTTGCATTTGTTTTGCGCTGTACATTCTTTTTCGTCTTACAAGATGGATCTTGGCACACAAGCATCTGACCATTTTTAGTTTTAACTTTAATCATGAATTTACCACATGTTGGGCATTCAGTGGTTGTTAAATTATCGTGTTTATATTTACGATCACTATTTTTAATCCCATTTACAACATCTTTCGTAAAATCTTTCATTTCATTAATGAATGTTTTCGCCTGATATTTACCACGTTCAATTAAAAGTAATTTTTCTTCCCATTGTGCAGTTAAAAGTGGCGACGTTAATTCTTCTGGTGCTAATTCTAATATTTGTTTACCTTTTGACGTTACTTTAATTTTACCGTCTCTTGATTCAATGGCATTCATATTAAATAATTTATCGATAATGTCGGCCCTTGTTGCAACTGTGCCGATACCACCCGTTTGTTTTAAAGTTTGCGCATATTTTTTATCCTTCAATTGAATAAAGTTCTGAGGGTTCTCCATCGCTTTTAATAACGAACCTTCATTAAAATATTCTGGAGGTGTTGTTTCATGTTCTCTAATGTTTGTTTTTGAAATTTTCACTTCATCGCCTTCTGAAAAAGGCTGTTGCATCTCTGTAATAGATTCACCTTGTCTAATAGATTTAAAGCCTAATACAGTTGTTACATTCTCTTTCAAAACAAATGTGTGCCCTGCAACCTCTAAAGTTACAGTTATCGCGTCATACTCGTGCGGAGGCATTAAAGCTTCTAAAAAACGCTCGACAATCATATCGTATAACTTTAATTCTCTATTACTTAAGTCTGACATGACAGGTCTCACTTCTGTAGGAATAATTGCATGGTGATCAGATACTTTTTGATTATTAAATATCGACATTTTTGATGAAAATGTTTTAGACATTAATGGGCGTGCTTGGTCTTTATATGTTGTTGCCATTGTCGCCTGAATACGTTCTTTCATAGTATCTACCATATCAGTTGTTAAATAGTTTGAATCTGTTCTTGGATAGGTTACGACTTTATGTCTCTCATATAAACTTTGAAGTGTATTCAATGTTTCTTTAGGTCCAATTTTATAACGTCTATACATATCTTGTTGTAAATCTGTTAAATTGTACAGTGATTGCGGATACGACTTCTTATGTTTAGTAGCAACAGATTTAACCTTACCATCGACATTTTTTAAATTATTAACTATCTGTTCTAAAGTTTCTTTATTGGTATATCGCTGATTTGATTCTAGCTGAAAATCAAACCCTTTTACCGTTAATGATAATGTATAGTATTGTTGTGGTTTGAACTGATTAATCTCTTGTTGTCGTGTATTTACTAACTGAATCGTTGGTGTCTGAACACGTCCCAGGGATAGCTGTGCATCATACTTTGTTGTTAGTGCACGCGTTGCATTAATCCCAACAATCCAATCCGCCTCACTTCTCGCTAACGCTGCATAATACAAATCGTTATATTGGCGACCGTCTTTTAAATTTTTAAAACCTTGTTGAATAGCTTTTTTAGTAACTGAGCTAATCCATAATCGACGGAGTGGCTTTTTGTTACCAACTTTATCCAAAATCAATCTTGCAACTAGTTCACCTTCTCGTCCAGCATCTGTTGCAATAATAATATCTTTCACTTTATTATCTAAAATTAACGCTTTTACTGTTTTAAATTGTTTGCTTGTTTTACCAATAACAACAGTTTTCATATATTTAGGTATAATTGGAAGGTCTTCTAATCGCCATTCCTTTAAATTTTTATCGTATTGTTCAGGTGTCGCATTTGTTACTAGATGCCCTAACGCCCACGTGACAATATATTGGTTATTTTCAAAGTAACCATTACGCTTTTGATTTATTTGTAAAGCATCAGCAATATCTCTTGCGACTGATGGTTTTTCAGCTAATATTAAAGATTTCATAAATTATCCTTTCTCATACGTTCTTTTATTTCGAACGTGCTTCATCTATTCCACTAATCTTTGATTTAAATTCAATGATTGCAAATGATGTGTTAAATGTATTGTAACATGTTAATATCACTATTAACTTTCATTTCAGTTGAAATATTATATAATAAAAGTAACAAAAAGTACGGAGGTAATGACATGAGCATAGTTCAGTTATATGATATTACACAAATAAAATCGTTCATTGAACATTCGAATTATGAATCATCATCATACTTATATAAACTTCCTCAACAGTACAATGAAATAGATGTATTAATAACCGATGCGATTGAATCACCTGGTGTATTTTCGATTAAAGAAAACGATTCAATCAAAGCAATCATATTGTCTTTTGCATACGATAAAAATAAATTCAAGGTCATAGGCCCTTTCGTGGCTGACAAATACGTATTATCTGTCGATACTTTTGAAACGCTGTTTAAAGCAATGACTTCGAACCAACCTGACGATGCCGTCTTTAACTTTTCTTTTGAAGAAGGCATTCAACAATACAAACCATTAATGAAAGTTATACAAGCAAGTTATAACTTCACTGACTATTACATAGAAGCCCGTACAAGATTAGAAGAAGATATGCACCAACCAAATATCATTCCTTATCACAAAGGGTTTTATCGTGCTTTCAGCAAATTACACACGACTACATTTAAATATCAGGCACAGTCACCGCAAGATATCATTGATAGTTTAGACGACCATCATCATTTGTTTTTATTTGTTAGCGAAGGTTTACTTAAAGGTTATTTATACCTTGAAATTGATTCACAACAGTCAATCGCCGAGATTAAATACTTCAGTTCTCATGTAGATTACCGTTTGAAAGGTATCGCTTTCGAGTTGCTTGCGTATGCATTGCAATATGCTTTTGATAACTTTGATATTAGAAAAGTTTATTTTAAAATTCGTAACAAAAATAATAAACTCATCGAACGATTTAATGGTCTAGGTTTCCATATCAACTATGAGTACATTAAATTCAAATTCGAATCACGTAACGTAAAAGATCAAACAATCCCTGAATAAAATACCAAACAAATACCCCACAGTACATCATTAGCATGTATTGTGGGTTTTTCTACTTTTTGTAAATATTGAAAATTATAAGTAGTTGTTTTTTACTATTAGGGCAGAATGCTTTACAATAACATGCAAGTGTCAATTAAGGGGAGCACTTGCATAAATAGTATAGGAGAGTGAGTAGTCTTGCAATTTCTTGATTTCTTAATCGCACTTTTACCTGCTTTATTCTGGGGAAGTGTCGTTCTTATTAATGTGTTCGTCGGCGGTGGACCTTACAACCAAATTCGTGGTACGACGCTAGGCGCACTCATTGTTGGATTAGGTTTACTTATTACTGGTTTCGCAAAATTCAATAATCCTACTGTAATTATTGTCGGTCTTATTTCTGGTGCATTATGGGCGTTTGGACAAGCGAATCAGCTTAAATCTATTAGTTTAATCGGTGTATCAAATACTATGCCAGTTTCTACAGGTATGCAATTAGTTGGTACAACATTATTCAGCGTTATCTTTTTAGGTGAATGGTCTTCAATGACTCAAATTATCTTTGGTTTAATCGCTATGATATTATTAGTTACTGGTGTAGCACTTACTTCACTTAAAGCTAAAAATGAACGTCAATCAGATAATCCTGAATTTAAAAAAGCAATGGGTATTTTAATTGTATCTACAGTTGGATATGTAGGTTTCGTTGTACTTGGTGATATCTTTGGTGTTGGTGGAACTGATGCATTGTTCTTCCAATCTGTCGGTATGGCAATTGGTGGCTTCATCCTATCCATGAATCATAAAACATCACTTAAATCAACAGCACTTAATCTATTGCCAGGTGTGATTTGGGGAATTGGTAACTTGTTCATGTTCTATTCTCAACCAAAAGTTGGTGTAGCTACAAGTTTCTCATTATCACAGTTACTTGTTATCGTTTCAACCTTAGGCGGTATTTTCATTTTAGGAGAAAGAAAAGATCGTCGTCAGATGACTGGTATTTGGGCAGGTATTATTATTATCGTGATAGCTGCTATAATTCTAGGTAATTTGAAATAGAAAGTTAAATACTCATGTAACGTAAAAATGTTATTACTTCTGAAAATAAACATTCACTTTTAGAATGATTAAAATTAATTTTCGAGAATTTTACGTTGAATGTTCTTCTATATGTCCCAGGAAATACATGGCTCTAAAAACAAAACGCAATAACACATCATGACATTAATCATGCGGTTTAAGACTTTAAAATTAGCGATACTTTTAAAGTCTTGATGATATTCGTTTATCAAGTATGCGCCATACATATGAAGTGGATAGCTGCATAGGGAGTGGGACAGAAATGATATTTTCGCAAAATATATTTCGTCGTCCCACCCCAACTTGCATTGCCTGTAGAATTTCTTTTCGAAATTCTCTTTGTTGGGGCCCATCCCCAACTTGCACATTATTGTAAGCTGACTTTTCGTCAGCTTCTTTGTTGGGGCCCCTGACTAGAATTGAAAAAAGCTTGTTACAAGCGCATTTTCGTTCAGTCAACTACTGCCAATATAACTTCGTAGAGCATAGAATATTGATTTATGTACCGGCCTGTTGAACAACTATGTCATAAATAAAAGCCCCCTTTTAACAATATGCACTTACATGTTGTGGTAAAGGGGGCTCTCATTTTCTTCGACTATTAAAATGGATTTTATTTTCAAATGTGTAAACTAGACAAACACTGCCTGATACACGTACAAAATAATGATACTAATGATTATTGTCAAATTGGTCGTCATACCTATAAATGGCAGTGTTCGATATTTAAACTGAATACCATAAGAAATAATTGCGACACCAACCGGGAACATCCAAGTGACCAACAATGTCGTCTTAATCATATCATCTGATACCGGTAACAACACATGTACTAACAATCCCGCAACTAATGCTAATCCATAATGCAAACATAAATATTTAATAGTAGCAGGTATATACTTTCTTTCCAGAGTAAAATTCAACATGACACCTAGCAAAATCATTGATAACGGCATATTTGCATGGGAAAGTATGCTAAAGAAATCGATTGCCACATGTGGTAAATGGATGTGACTAATATTCAATATAAACATTACAATGTATGTAACGAGTGGCACTGATTGTAATAATTTCTTACCTAAATATTTAAAATCGAATTGATCACTACCTTCACTAAAGTAGCTACCTACAAAGTAAGTAATTCCAAACATCACAAAGGCACCACCTATATCAGCCATACCAAAATAAATAAGCCCCGTTTTAGGCCATATCACTTCAATTAGTGGATATGCAAACAATCCAATATTCATAGCACCAGTCATCATACCTACTGATCCACGCATGTGATTATCATATTTTCTAAAAAACCAGACAGCAATCATTTTCGCCACAATACCATATATAATCATTAAAATTGGTAAAATGGAGAATGACAATTTTAATTCTGCACTGTTTAAATTCACAATAACTAAAGATGGGAGTGTGACATTAAGAACTAATGTAGCAATGACTTGACTATCTGTTGCCTTTATATAATTAATGCGCTTCAAAAAGTAACCAAGCGCAATTAATAAAATAATCATAGTAAATTGTTCTGTCACTGTTATCCCTTCTTTCAATAATCTTCATAATTTATAACTTTAACATACTCCACAGATATTTTAGAAGTCTACTGTTTCATGCTATAATCTACATTAAATGCACTTAATTATATTTCAAAGGAGTGTTATAGTATGTCTTTAGAAAACCAACTAGCCGAACTTAAATATGATTATGTTCGTCTTCAAGGTGACTTAGAAAAACGGGAATCTTTGAATTTAGATACTTCCGCACTTGTTCGTCAACTTAAAGATATTGAAAATGAAATTAGAAACGTTCGTGCTCAAATGCAAGATTAATAATCTATCATTCAGACAATAAATGCTTTTCGTTACATAAATTTGACTAGCATTGCTCTGAATACGTTATATTGATGAATTGCTTCATTTTTCGCTCAATCACATCTAGAATCACAAGATGTTGTCGTGTTATGATTTAGTGTCTCATTAACAACATACGCGCATATCTATCCCAACACTGCTATTTATGTTTTCTACGCTGCTGTACTACACGAACCCTTTGAAACGGAGAGGAAGTTATCATATGCAATTTTATCTGATTTTACTAGCACTACTTTATTTAGTTGTTAGTTTTATTAGTATTTTTAAAATGGAAGTGATATTCACTCGTATTTTGAGAATTATTATGGGTGTGTTGTTATTATTCGTCGTAGCATTAACGACGATGAGCTTCCCGAAAGAAAACTGGTGGGTCTTTATCGTCTTATTACTCTTAGTTGGTAATGTCGAAGTGACAGGATTCAAAATGCTTAAAAAAGATCTA
Organism: Staphylococcus sp. HMSC062H10; assembly: GCF_001836945.1. Taxonomy (NCBI): domain Bacteria; kingdom Bacillati; phylum Bacillota; class Bacilli; order Caryophanales; family Staphylococcaceae; genus Staphylococcus; species Staphylococcus sp. HMSC062H10. The sequence continues at coordinate 8,814 of NZ_KV830966.1, read as the reverse complement.
AAAGGTGTAAACATCCTAAATTTAATGTCATTATTTATCTTTGTCATATACTTCATCTTGACCATCGCATTATTCTAAGTAATAAACAAAACATGCAATAACATAATTGCAACCTTATATTATCGGATTACATGTTGAATACCAGTATTGTTTTATTAACACATCGATTAAATCGCACGTGAAATAAGGTCTAAAATTTCAAATTTTAAAAAGCCATAAAAGTAGTCAATATCATGACCGCTTTTATGGCTTTTATATTATCTATCGTTTAGTGAATCGTTTTTTTAAAGTAAAGAGAATTTCATATATTACTGGTACAACTACAAGTGTTAATAAAGTTGATGAAATTAAACCACCAATAACTGTAGCGGCTAATCCTTTCGAAATAAGAATCGAGCTATCTTGACCAAATAACAAAGGAACTAATGCACCGATTGTTGCAATCGCCGTCATTAATATCGGTCTAATTCTAGTACCGCCTGCTTCGATTAATGCTTCTTTCATTTCCATGCCCTGCTGCTCATTATTAATGACACGGTCTATTAACACAATGGCATTTGTTACTACGATTCCAATTAACATTAGCATACCAATTAAACTTGGTACTGATATTGTTTCTCCTGTGATTAATAGTGCAATAATTACACCGATAACTGTAAATGGTAAAGAGAATAAAATTGTAAATGGCGCTAAGCCACCTTTAAATGTAATAACTAGGATTAAATATACGATAATGATTGCAGCTAACATTGCAAAGGCTAATTGTGTCATTGCATTGTTAATATCATCTGATGCACCACCGATATTAACCTTTACATTATTCGGTTTGTCCAAATTATTTATTTTAGACATCACTTGTCGTGTTGTGCCACCCACATCTTTATTTGTTACTTTAGCAGATACCGTCGTTGCATAATCACCTTGTTCTTGCGTCAATTTACTTGGTGTCGTTGTTTTAACTAATGTAGCGATATCTCCCAATTTAATCGTACCACCAGTCGGCTTTTTCAAAGTTATATTATTCAACTTATCTTCTGACCAGTCTGTTTGCTTATTTTGTTTGACTTTAACATCAACAGTTTTACCATTTTCTTTAACAGTCGTAACTGTTTTTTCTGGTAAATTTTCATTCAAGTGCATTGCAAGTTGACTTGCAGAAATACCATTTTCTGCCGCTTTATTTTGATCAACTTTAATTTCATACTGATCATATGTTTGCGATAAATCAGATTTGACATTGGCTAGTCCTTTAACCTGTTTCATTTTCTGTTCAATATCTTTTACAGTTGATTTTATGGCATCCATTGATGGACCTTTCACAGTAACCTCTACAGATTTATTACCTGCACCTGTTCCTAAATCTTGATTTTTCCACTCTCCAGGATGTTTAAAGCCATCTGCATGTTTAATAACCTTATCCGCTTCTACATCAAAATTAGGCGTGTCATTATCATATTCAACCATGATTGCCATACTATTTGTACTACCCGTTGGATCTACTGGACTACTACCGCCAACTGAGTATTGAATTGTTTTTACATGCTTTTTCTGTTTTAAATATTTTTCAACATCTTTCGCATGATTCAACACTGCTTGCTCCGTTTCACCAGGCTTCGGTGTATAAGTAATAGCTAAAAATTTATCGTCACCTGCTGAAATAAAGCTAGTGCCTAGTCTCGGTCCTCCAAATACAATAGTTGCAACCAAAATTAATGTACTTAATATAATTACAATCCACTTATGATTTAGTGACCAATGCAATACTTTTTTATAAGTTGTACTAACAACACCTAATCCTTCTTGATGTTGTTTATTACGACGTTTAACGCCTTTTTTAAATAGTGTTGCTGCCAACGCAGGAACGAGTGTAATTGACACTAATAACGATGCTAATAAACTAAATGCAATAGCCAATGCAAAAGGTCTAAACATTTCGCCTACTGAACCTGATACAAACACAAGTGGTAAGAAGACGATAATAGTAACTAGTGTCGATGACATTATTGGTTTAAATACTTCAGTTGTCGCACTGATAATTAAATTTTCACCTTTTAGTTGTTCTTCTGAATCTGTTAAGCGTCGATAAATATTTTCAACAACTACAATCGAATCGTCTATCACACGTCCAATCGCTACTGTTAATGCACCTAACGTTAGTATATTCAATGAAACATCACTCAATTTCAGAGCAATAAGCGCCATAAGAAGTGATAACGGAATGGATATAATAGAAATTGCCGTCGTACGAATGTTTCTTAAAAACAGTAAAATAACTATAATTGCCACGATTGTACCTAATGATGCTTTTTCAACCATCGTATAAAGTGATTTCTCAACAGGCTTTGCAGTATCCATTGTTTTTGTGACATTAAAATCTTTATTTTCATCAACGAATGTATCAATTTTACGTTGTACATCTTTGGCTACTTGAACTGTATTGGCATCTTGAGCTTTAGTTATTTGTAAATTAACCGCATCCTTGCCATTCGTTTTAGAAATAGAAGTACGCACATCACCAACTGTAATATCAGCTAAATCTCCTAGTTTCGCTGTCGGCATACCACTTATATTATTTGATGCTGACGCTTTTGAATTTTGTTGCGGTGATGCCTGGTTAACATCTGACATGGCTGAATTTTGTTTATTGTCACTTTGGGATTGAGATTGCCCTTGTCCTCCTGCCAACGTTAATGGAATATTTATGTTTTTAAAAGCATCAACAGATTGATATTGACCATCAACAACAATTGATTTATCTTTATCACCAAATTGGAACAATCCAAGTGGCGTTGTTCTTGTTGCCGTTTTTAGATAGTTTTCTACATCATCAGCAGTCAATCCATATTTTTCAAGTTCATTTTGCTTAAATTTAAGGGTGATTTCACGGTTCGTCTGCCCATTTAATTGCGCATTTTGCACACCATCTACCGTTTGTAATTTTGGTATTAATTGTTCATTCAGTACTTTCGTTACTTTTTTCAAGTCATTCTCTTTATTTGAAAATGAATATGCTAAAATCGGAAAAGCGTCCATCGAATTACGTCTTAATTCTGGCTGACCAACTTCATCTTTAAATTTAATTTTATCGATTTCTTTTTTAAGCTGTTCTTCTGCTTTATCCATATCTGTATTATTTTCATATTCAACTGTTACAATTGAAGCATTTTGTATGGATTGCGTTTTAACATTTTTCACATATGCCAACGATCTTACTTGATTGTCAATTTTACTACTTATTTCATCTTGGGTACTTTGTGGCGTTGCACCCGGCATTGTTGTTGTAACTGAAATAACTGGATTTTGTACATTTGGTAGTAATTCTAATTTCAATTTAGCACTCGCATATACACCGCCCAAGACAACTAAAACAACCATTAAAAAGATAGCAAACTTATTCCCTAAAGAAAATTGTAATAGCTTTTTTATCACAGTACTTCCCCCTCTTTCACTATATTCAAAAATATTTTACTCAACCATTCTATATTGTGTAAAAAAATCTGAACGCAAATGACAGTCTTATGAGCGTTCAGATTTCAGTCGTTAATCTATTTTCGTTTTAATTTACGAGATATTTTAATTTTAGCTTTTGTTAAACGCGGTTTAACTTGCTCAATTAATTGGTACAATGGCTGATTCAATACATAATCAAATTCACCAATCTTTTCACTTAAGTATGTTCCCCACACTTTTTTAAATGCCCATAAGCCATAATGTTCTGAGTCTTTATCTGGATCATTATCTGTACCACCGAAATCGTAAGTTGTTGCACCATGTTCACGTGCATACTTCATCATCGTATACTGCATATGGTGATTTGGTAAAAAATCTCTAAATTCATTAGAAGATGCACCATATAAGTAATATGATTTTGAGCCAGCAAACATTAATAGTGCACCAGAAAGATAAATACCTTCAGGATGTTCCTTTTCTAAAGCTTCTAGGTCTCGTTTTAAATCTTCATTTTTAGCAATTTTATTTTGCGCATCATTAATCATATTTTGCGCTTTTTTAGCTTGCTTTTCAGATGTTTCCATCTTCTGCTGCCATTTAGCAATTTCGGCATGAAGTTCATTCAATTCTTGATTTACTTTAGCAATATTTTCTTTTGGATCCAACTTCACTAAAAATAATTCAGCATCGCCATCTTCATGCAACGCATCATAAATATTTTCAAAGTAACTAATATCACGCGTTAAGAAGCCATCGCGTTCCCCAGTGATTTTCATTAACTCAGCAAACGTTTTTAAACCTTCTCTATCAGAACGTTCCACAGTCGTACCTCGTTTTAATGCCAAGCGCACTTTTGAGCGATTTCGGCGTTCAAAACTATTTAATAATTCATCATCCGTTTTATCAATTGGTGTAATCATAGTCATACGTGGTTGGATGTAGTCTTTTGATAAACCTTCTTTAAATCCTTTATGTTTAAAACCAAGCGCTTTCAAATTTTGCAAAGCATCTGTACCTTTATCAACTTCAACATCAGGATCGATTTTAATTGCATACGCTTTCTCAGCTTTAGCAATTTCTTTTGTACTGTCTAACAATGCATTTAACGCTTCTTTATTACTATAATCAACAACAAAACCACGCGAAATATAACATAGCGTATAAGGTAATTTAGGTACTTTTTTAAAAAGTAACTGCGCAACACCCTGAACTTCACCGTCACGACCTACAGCGATTCTTCGCGCGTACCATCCTGTTAATTTCTTTGTTTCTGCCCATTTCGTTAATTGTAATAAATCTCCATTTGGGTGAGATTTAACAAATGCGTCATGTTCCTGATTAGTGATATGCATCTTTTCCATGATTTATGATATCTCCTTCTATTTAACAATACCTTTAATTATACAGTTTGTATCTTATAGTGTCGATTCAGAGCTTGTGTAAGATTTGAACTCTTATTTTTGAAATGTCCATGCTCCAATCAATAGTTTGGCAAGTTCAAATTTACTCATTTTAATTGTGAATCATTTTATATCTATGCTTCCTGTTAAATTTAATGTTATCGTACAATTAATACTTTTCAACTAGTTACCTATACTTCAATATACTTTCATCATCTAACACGATATTCATTTCTAACATGAACCAATTTGACTTCAATGAATAAATTTCTCCTCAAGCAACCACATTAATGTTCATATACAATTACCCCTGTTATAATGTCAATAATCTAACAATGAGGTGTTTGATATGAGAACAATTATTTTAAGTCTATTTATAATTATGAACATCGTTGCAATCGTTATGACATTGAGTCAACCTCTCACCGTGAATTACTTTAGTTTACGGGTTATACTTATCTTTTTCACATTTATATTATCAATCTTTTTCATTTTAATTAAGTCATCACGATTAAATAATATATTAACGATTCTTTCCATTGCGCTTGCCGTTATTCATATGGGCATTCTCGCTCATAGCACTTACGTATATTTATACTAATGGTTCAAAGCGATAAATAGCACCTCTGATAAAAATTGAATATGGTGAAGTTGCTTGTGCGTCTTTTATTATAACCGAATGATATTTTGAAACTTTACCATCTTCAATTCTAAAATAAATATCATCATTTTTTAAAATCAAATCTGTGTAATGGTCGTTCTCTTCTACAATGTCCATATCAAACCATTTCAACCAATTCGATACTGTTTGTGATCGGTTTTTACTTTTCACAATAACAGTTTCAATTGAAAATTGTTTTTGAAAATATTTTTGCAATTTTTTAGTACGCATGGAATCACTTTCTTCCCATTGAATAAAAAATGGTGGCTTAATTTCATCATCATCCTGATTCATTATATAAAGCAATTGCCACTTTACCTTACCATCTTTATGTGTATCTCTTTCCATTTGAATCGGCCCTACTACTTCAACCTGCTCACTTTGTAGTTTATTTTTAACAGCCTCTATATCATTTGTACGCAAACAAATATTTTTAAAGCCTTGCTCATACTTCTCTTGAACAATTTGAGTAGCAAAAGCGACTCCACCTTCTATCGTTTTTGCCATCTTTTTCAACTTTTCATTATTTTCTACATCTAGTAGCTCAATATAATTTTCATTGATATAACCTAATTTATTGAATGTTCCATATTTATGATGATACCCACCTGAATGTAATTTTATAACATCTCCTGGAAAACTAAACCGATCTAACCGATCTATATAATGAATGATGTGATCAAATTTCAATATCATTAGTATCCCCCTATTTACATGTAATTACGCTTATTTTAACAAAGTATAAATATTTTTGCTCTTAATAATTATATATTGATTTCTAATTGCCCCCGTTTTATAATTACTATTGTTGCAAAAAAGGTTAGCTAAGCTAACTATTTTATCTTAGGAGATGTCACTATGCTATCACAAGAATTTTTCAATAGTTTTATAACAATATATCGCCCCTATTTAAAATTAGCAGAGCCGATTTTGGAAAAACACAATATATATTATGGTCAATGGTTAATCTTACGCGATATCGCTAAACATCAACCCACTACTCTCATTGAAATTTCACATAGACGTGCAATTGAAAAGCCTACTGCAAGAAAAACTTTAAAAGCTCTAATAGAAAATGACCTTATAACAGTAGAAAACAGTTTAGAGGATAAACGACAAAAGTTTTTAACTTTAACACCTAAAGGGCATGCATTATATGAGATTGTTTGTCTTGATGTCCAAAAGCTCCAACAAGCAGTAGTTGCCAAAACAAACATTTCACAAGATCAAATGCAAGAAACCATAAATGTGATGAATCAAATTCATGAGATATTATTAAAGGAGGCACACAATGACTAATCAAGGCTCATTAAATAAATCACCTATTTTCACCAAAAGTTTTACAATTAACTTTTTTGTCAATTTTATCGTATACCTATGCATGTATTTGTTACTTGTAGTTATTGCTGGCTATAGTAAGCAAGCTTTCGACGCTTCCGATTCATTAGCCGGATTAGTTGTAGGACTATTTATTGTCGGTTCTTTAATTGGTCGATTTGCTACAGGTAAATTTGTAAATCAAATCGGACCTAAACGATTATTATTTATTGGTTTAATTGCTTTAATTATCACGCAATTACTTTATTTTATTGATGGATCTTTAGCTTTTTTAATCTTTGTACGTCTCATAAACGGTATCGCAACTGCAGTTGTGACAACTGCAACAGGTACTATTGCGGCATACGTTACCCCTGTTAATAGAAAAAGTGAAGGCATCAGTTTATTTTCTTTAAGTTTAGTATTAGGTACAGCGATTGGCCCATTTCTAGGCATGTTACTTATTACAAAATACGCAATTGATTTACTGTTTATTATTTGTGTTATATTAGGCATACTCGGACTCATTATCTCATTATTTATAAAAGTTGATTTCGAAGTAACAAATAGCAAAACTGAAACTAATGTCATTGATAAACCAAGATTTAGTATTCATCAATTTATTGCAAAAGAGGCCATTCCTGTTGCTGTTATTATGCTTTTAATTGGCGTTACCTATGCGTCCATCCTTACTTATTTACAAGCATTTGCTTTAGAGCGACACCTAGTAACTGCAGCAAGCTATTTCTTTATTTGCTATGCTATAGCATCGTTAATTACTAGACCTATTGCTGGTAGATTGATGGATGATAAAAATGAAAATATTATTGTCTACCCAGCATTTATCATGCTTTTACTTTCATTTGTGTGCTTAATTTCAAGCTATCAAAGCTGGTTAATATTACTTGCTGGTGCTTGCCTAGGTTTAGGGTATGGAAATTTATCATCTGCAATGCAATCTATTGCGATAAAAGTCTCACCTCCGATTAAATATGGTATCGCGACATCTACTTTTTACGTTGGTCTAGATGCAGGTATCGGCTTCGGTCCATCATTCCTTGGGTTATTTACTCATATGTTTTCATATAGTGAAATCTTCGGCTTTATGGCCGCTTTAGCAATCATTACTATGCTTGTTTACTTCTTAATTCATGGACGTCATGTAACTAGAAATGCCATGAACTAAATATTTATATTCAAAAATAAAAAGCATGCCAATCTCTATTCATCATTTGTCTGTCCCCAAGACGCAATTATGATGTACTGATTGGCATGCTTTTTAAGTTTTTAGTTTGTAACGCTTAACACTTCTATTTCTTTAGTAATTTTATCTAACAATTTCTTTTGAGAAGTACTATAGAAATAGAATACTTGTCTTTCATCCGTTTCAGAACGCAATTTAGAAATAAGCTCTTTTTTATAGATTTTACGGATAATCACATCGATTTTACTTGTATCCCATAGCATTTCAAAATGTAATGTATCTCTCAATTCTTTACCGCTAATCTTTTCAGCTTCATACACTTTAAAAAGTACTACAAATTCTTCAATTGAAATCTTATGTGTTGTTTTTAGCCAGTGCTTTAACTGACTTAACTCCCTTTCTGCTTCTATAAAACGTTGAACTTTATTACTCATAATATGATGCCTCCTATGTTTCTTCTTAGATGTTTGTAATTCATATTATTATACAATTACTTAAATTTATTATATATCAAACTTAGCATTTTATCTATTACAAATATTAAATTGCTGGCTATATCTTGTTTAGATTTATATCTTTTGGACAACTTGTTGTTTATTCGACAACATTTATACCTAAAAAAGATATATTACAACTCAATGACATGGAGTGTGACACTAATGTTAAAAAACCACTAAAGATTTATTATGTAGTTATTCTTAAGAGTGGGATAGAAATGATATTTTCATAAAATTTATTTCGTTGTTCCCCAACTTGCATTGTCTGTAGAATTTCTTTTTGAA
>NZ_KV830965.1:0-505 GCF_001836945.1 Staphylococcus sp. HMSC062H10 | reverse complement strand
GCTAATTTTTAAATTTGCATGTAAATGGGCAGTATCTAAAAAATTAGTCACTGATTTTGCTGAAATTTTTGTTTGTGAAATTAGCATATATTTATTTGGCTCATATTTGCGTTTTAAGAGACTGTATAGATTTTTAAGTACAAACCTATATGATTTGCCTCTAAGTCTTCAAAATGCCTCTTAAAATTCAAAATAAAAGTGTTTAATATTGTAATAAGGATTGCTATTTTTTATAAAAGGAGAGATATCATGAAGATTAAAACTTTCGCTACTTTTACTCATCGTCAATTAGATAAACAAGTTAATAGGTTTTTAAAGAATGATATTCATGTATTAGAAATTCAAACACACAGTAATTGGTTATATATTTCAGCTATTGTTTTTTATGAGGATAAATAAGGAACATCGTATTTATGCCGAAAAAATTTATTGATGTTGAGAAGAACCCTTAACTAAACTTGCAGACGAATATCGGCATAGCGTGAGCTATTAAGCCGACCATTCG
>NZ_KV830964.1:0-239 GCF_001836945.1 Staphylococcus sp. HMSC062H10 | reverse complement strand
TATTTAAAAGTGAAATATGACGAAAAAGAAAAACAAAAATCAATTTATTATAAAGAACAACAAGAGCGTATTACACTCTATCTCAAGCATAACACTAAAGAACCGAACACGATGAAATCTGTACATTTCACAAGTTTGAAGACAGGACCTATGGGCGATGCCGTAATTGAAGGTTACATCAATGAAAACAAAAAAGCTGATTTTGTTGCATATGGGTCACCAGAACATCATTATCAATT
>NZ_KV830963.1:0-26138 GCF_001836945.1 Staphylococcus sp. HMSC062H10 | reverse complement strand
TGGGACGACGAAATAAATTTTGAGAAAATATCATATCTGTCCCACTCCCGATTATCTCGTCGCAATATTTTTTTCAAAGCGATTTAAATCATTATCATGTCCAATCATAATTAAAATATCACCTATTTCTAAATTAATATTTGGATTTGGTGAAATGATGAACTCTTTGCCTCGTTTAATTGCAATAATATTAATTCCATATTGTGCTCTTATATCTAAATCAATGATAGACTGCCCCGCCATCTTTTCAGTTGCTTTCAATTCTACAATAGAATGCTCGTCTGCCAACTCAAGATAATCAAGTACACTTGCACTCGCAACATTATGCGCAATACGTCTACCCATATCACGCTCAGGGTGCACAACCGTATCTGCTCCAATTTTATTTAAAATCTTTGCATGATAATCATTTTGTGCTTTAGCAGTTACTTTTTTTACACCTAACTCTTTTAAAATTAAAGTCGTCAACGTACTTGATTGAATATTTTCACCAATTGCCACAATGACATGATCAAAGTTACGGATACCTAAACTTTTCATAACTGCTTCATCTGTTGTGTCTGCAACAACCGCATGAGTAGCAATATCACTATATTCATTCACTCTATTTTCATCATGGTCGATGGCCATTACATCCATGTCTAATGCATTCAACTCACGAACGATACTACCTCCAAAACGACCTAGACCGATGACTACATATTCTTTGCCCATACTCGCCCTCCATTAAATGATTTTCATCAATTCATTGAAAATATAAATTTAAAATTATTATAAATGAGTACCCCAACTAAATTATCTAAATGCAGCAATGCAAGTAAATGAAAGTTGGGGTATCGTCTCAACTTATGATTTCTTTCCTTCAACATATTCTTTGTCGAAAACAAATAATCTTAATAATAATATTAACGATGGAAGTAATAAAAGTAAACCTAAAATAAAGACAATCACTAATGTCCAGCCCATTTCTGGATTAACATAAGCATCTGTAATTTTTACAAACGGATATAAAAGGTATGGCAATTTACTAATTCCATAGCCAAAGAACGCGAACATCATTTGTAAAATAACAAATACAAAAGCCAAACCATGCTTTTTCTTAAAGAATGTTAACAATGAAGCTAATGCAAAGAATAAGAAACTTATAGCAAACATCCACCAGTAGTCAAAAACAGCTGAATAAAAATGTTCAGAATTTTGAATGCGTAATGATAGAAATACGAATAAACAAATGATAATCATCGGTGGCCCTAAAAATATGTGCCATTGTCTTGTTAAATTATATGCAGGTTCGTCATTTGCTTTTTTAGCATAATATGTCAAAAACCCTGATGAAATATATAAAACTGAAATAATTGCCAAGAATACTACAGACCAAGCAAATGGGCTTAATAGTAACTGCACCCAATCTAAATCGATAACATTGTTTCGAACATTAATATAGCCACCTTCTGTAATAGTTAAAGCAGTTGATAATGAAGCTGGAATTAATAATCCACTTACTCCATACATGAACATCCATGCTAATTTTGTATCTTGACCATAATTTTCAAATGCATAAAAACTGTTTCTCAACGATATCATAATCAGTGCTATTGAACCTGGTATTAACAATACTGTGCCTAAATATTTGATTGACTCTGGAAAGAAACCTACGAATCCTACGAAAAAGAAAACAAAGAATACATTCGTAACTTCCCAAACTGGGTTCAAATAACGTGAAATTAAGTGATTAATTTTCTTTTCATCACCAGTTAACTTTGAATGCAATGCGAAGAAACCTGCCCCAAAATCTATAGAAGCAATAATGATGTAGCAAAATAAAAACAACCATAACACTGTTATACCTATAAATGCATAAATCATTTTTCTATTTCTCCTCCTTGCTTCTTGGCTAAGCGATTTACATCTTCATACGCCGGTTTATTTTTAAACATACGAATTAATACGTATGCACATGTATACATTAAAATGATGTACAATATGCCAAATAAAATTGTAACGAAGGTTATTCCGCCTGCTTGTGTTGCTGCTTCTGCCACGCGCATATAACCACGAACAATCCAAGGCTGTCTACCCATCTCTGTTAAGAACCATCCAAATTCTATAGCTAGCATTGAAGCTGGTCCTGTTAATAATATTCCATAAAGCATCCATTTATGAGTAGAAAACTTTCTAAGCTTTTTAAACATTAAAGTTAAGACATAAACACCTGAAATGACAAAACATAAAATTCCCATCGTTACCATTAAATCAAAGAAATAATGGACAATCATAGGCGGATGTAAACTTTTCGGAAAATCATTTAACCCTTGCACTTTAGTTTTGACACTATTATCTGCTAAGAAACTCAATAGTCCAGGTAATTCAATCGCACCTTTAACTTGCTGAGTCTTTTCATCTAACACACCAAATAATAATAATTTGGCATGGGAAGATGTATCGAAATGCCATTCATAAGCTGCTAATTTTTCAGGTTGGAATTTATGCAAAAATTTTGCAGATAAATCCCCTGCCAACATAGAAAGTAATGTTGAAAAGAATCCAACTATCATAGACATTTTCAAAGCTTTCTTATGGTAGACAGTATCTTTAGGTTGACGATTACGCAATAATTTAAAAGCTGCTATTGATGCAATAACAAATGCCATCGTCATACCGGCTGTAGTAATTACGTGAAATGATCGAACTATAAACGATGGGTTAAACATCGCTTCTATAGGTTGAACATTGACCATCTTTCCATTCTTCAACTCAAAACCTGCAGGCGTATTCATAAATGAATTCACTGAAGTAATGAAGAATGCTGAGAAAGAGCCACCAATAATTACTGGTATACTAATTAAGAAATGTGTCCATTTATTTTTAAAACGATCCCAAGTATATAAATATATACTTAAGAAAATAGCTTCAAAGAAGAACGCAAATGTTTCCATAAATAATGGAAGTGCAATAACGTGTCCACCCATTTCCATAAATGTAGGCCAAATCAATGATAATTGAAGTCCTATAATTGTACCTGTAACAACTCCCACTGCTACAGTAATTGTATAAGCTTTAGCCCATCTTTTGGCCATAGCTATATATTGAAGATCATTTTTGCGAATACCTAAAAATTCTGCAATTGCGAACATTAAAGGCATACCAACACCAATCGTTGCAAAAATGATATGAACTGCTAAAGTCATAGCTGTCAAAAACCGACTGATTTCAACTGTATCCATTTAAAAACATCACCTTTTTCTTTTTTTGATGACAACACAATAAACTTAATTATAATTGCTATAATACATATTTTTGAAACATTATGCGCTATGAAATTGTGTATAATTTATGTCAGTTCACAATGTGTTCACAAATTTGAATTTCAATGTATAATTGTGTATATTACATTAGAATAAAGCACGAAGGAGCATGATACATGTCAGAAATAATCGTTTATACGCAGAATGATTGTCCACCTTGTACATTTGTAAAAAATTATCTAAATGAGCATCAAATTGATTTTGAAGAGAGAAATATCAACAATCAACAATATCGAAACGAAATGATAGATTTTGATGCTTTTTCAACTCCGTTTATTTTGTTGAGTGGCAATCCAATGTACCATGTTGATCTTGATGAAATCAACAAAGTATTAAATATCCAAGATTAATTTTCATCTAAATCAACTTCATCATTTTTAGCTATCATAATTAAATATCGATTTTTAAATTAATTAACATTAATTAAAGAACAACATTTTGTCAATAACACCTAGTTGTTTAATTAGTTAGCAACAACATTCCATTGAAATTAACATAAATCATAAAAAAGAACCCGAAGTATTCATAATTACTCACAATGAATACTTCGGGTTTATTTATAATTCTGTCTTTCGAAAGAATTAATTATTTTACGTAGTTGTTAACTAATTCAATAACTTCTTCTTGCGTTGCACAGTCGACTGCACGGTTAGCAAGTTCAGTCATTTCATTTTTACTTAAACCATTAATTTGTCTTCTTGCTTTCAGAATAGACGTTGCACTCATAGAGAACTCATCTAAACCTAAACCAAGTAATAATGGAATAGCTGTTTCATCTCCAGCCATTTCACCACACATACCTGTCCATTTACCTTCTTTATGTGATGCTTCAATAACTTGTTTAACTAAGCGTAAGATTGAAGGGTTATATGGTTGGTATAGATATGATACACGCTCTGACATACGGTCAGCAGCTAATGTGTATTGAATTAAATCATTTGTACCGATACTGAAGAAATCTACTTCTTTAGCAAAGACATCAGCTAATGCTGCTGTTGCAGGTATCTCTACCATGATTCCTAATTCTATATCATCTGAAATGTCATGACCTTCATTTTTAAGGTTTTCTTTTTCTTCTAATAATATAGCTTTAGCTTCTCTAAATTCGTTAATTGTTGCAACCATTGGGAACATGATATTTAACTTACCATAAACTGATGCACGTAATAATGCACGTAGCTGTGGTCTGAAAATATCTTGTTGCGCAAGGCATAAACGAATCGCACGGTAACCTAAGAATGGATTCATTTCTTCAGGCAAGTTTAAGTATGATAATTCTTTATCTCCACCTATATCTAAAGTACGTACAACAACACGTTTACCGTTCATTGCTTCTAATACTTCTTTATAAGCTTCAAATTGCTCTTCTTCTGTAGGCATTTGGTCACGACCCATATATAAAAACTCAGTTCTATATAAGCCGATACCTTGTGCACCATTTTCAATAACACCTGGCAAATCATTAGGTGTACCAATATTTGCAGCAAGCTCTGCGTGAACACCATCAACTGTAACAGTATCAGCATCACGTAGTTTTTGTAATTCTTTCTTGTCAGCAAAATAACGCTCACGTTTATCTTGATAAGCGATTAACTCATCTTCAGTTGGATTAACGATTACATCACCATTTAATCCATCTACGATAATCATGTCGCCTTGTTTAACTTCTTGAGTAATTGATTTTGTACCAACAATTGCTGGAATTTCTAAAGAACGACTCATAATCGCAGAGTGACTTGTTCTTCCGCCAATGTTTGTAGCAAAACCTTGTACGAATTCTTTATTTAATTGAGCAGTATCAGATGGCGTTAAGTCATTCCCTACAATAACAACGCTTTCATCAATCATACTCGGATTTGGCAATTCTATACCTAAAATATGTGATAACACACGTTTAGAAACGTCGCGAATATCAGCCGCACGTTCTTTCATGTATTCGTTATCCATAGATTCAAAAATTGTAACAAATTGTGTTGTTACATCCGTTAATGCTGTAGCAGCATTAGCGTTTTCATTTTTAATCTTATCTTGAATTGGTTGAATTAATTCAGGGTCATCTAAAACTAATAAATGTGCATCAAAGATAGCAGCTTTATCAGCACCTAATTGAACCTCTGCATTATTTCTAATTTTAGTTAACTCAACTTTAGAAGCTTCGATAGCGTTATTGAACTTAGCAACTTCTCCTTCAACATCAGTGACTTTTTCATTTTTGTCGAATGTTAAGTCTGGCTCAACTAACAAATAAGCTTTAGCAATTGCAACACCATCAGATGCAGCAATTCCTTTAATTAATTTAGACATGATTATTTAGTCAATCCTTCTTTTGATAAGACGTCACTGATTGCTTGAATGGCGTCAGATTCATCACTACCGTCAGCATAAATTGTAATTTCAGCATCTTTACCAACACCAAGGCTCATAACACCCATGATTGATTTTAAGTTAACCTTTTTACCGTTATATTCTAATTGGATATCAGAATCGAATTTTGAAGCTGTTTGAACTAACATTGTTGCTGGTCTAGCGTGAATACCAGTCTCGTCGATGATTACATATGAATTTTGTTCCATAATTACATTTCTCCTTCGTATAGTTAGAATCTTCAATATTATTACAATACTAACTTAGTTTTATACCTTAACTTTACCAAAACCATGCTTTAAATTCAATTCGTTTAAAACCGGTTTCAGTAAAATTTGCAAATTGCAAAACTATTATAGCACCTACATGACATTTTTAATAACATTTTCGCATTTTTGAATGTGATCTTTTCCAATTTTATTCATAAAATAGTAACTAATAGATGCAGACACAGCTTGTCCTACAACAGGAAACCATTTTGTTTGTTTAGCTGCAGTTCGTTTTGCTACATCTCTAATTACAATTTTTAAAAATGCACTTGAAATTCTTTTACCAATAAATTGACTACCTTGAATTGCCGCTGCAGACATAATTCTTTCTTTCACATCATCCCCAAGGCTATTAACTTGCTTATGATCTAATCCGTATATTTTATTTACATCTTCGATAATATCTTTCATTAATTTTAAATCAACACCAAAATCTAATCCAGGAATTGGAACAACGCTCATTGTTGATGACATTAAAGACTTTCTCTTTACAATTGCTTCAGCACGTTCGCGTCTTTCTCTCAATTCTTGAATCGTCGTTGGCATTGCACCTTTTCCGCCAACATTTTCTATTTTAAAAACTGAATTACCAATTTTATTTGTTAAATTTGATGTTAAATTGTTTTTGAATCCCATTGTATCATCACCCTTCTTTTTCTCAATAAGATACTATACCCCTTTTTATCAAATTAATGTCTAATATTTACAAAAACAGCTTTTAAATATTTAGATGGCTTATAATGTGGATGTGTTTTAAAATCTTTTGGTAATCCCATAACTTCAGTTAATTCATAATCAACGCCATTCTCTTCAAGCGTCTTTTTAATAGTATTTTTAAATTGCTTTAATGGATATACACTTGCGTTTGTACATAATAATAATGTTCCTTCAGATGATAAGATATTTAAGGCGCCAGTAATTAATTTGTCATAATCTTTTTGCACTGAAAATGTACGTTTTTTGTTGCGTGCAAAGCTAGGTGGATCAATCACGATCGTGTCATAACTATGTCCATGACGTGCAGCATATTTATAGAAATCAAAAGTGTCCATGACATAAATATATTGAGATTTAGGATCAATAGCATTTAATCCAAAATTTTCTTCAGTTAAACTACGAGAACGATTAGCCAAATCTACACTTGTTGTTGAAGATGCCTCACTTGCTGCTATTACAGAAAAAGCACCTGTATAACTAAATAAGTTTAAAACATGGCGTTCTTTGGCATATTGATCCCTTAATTTCTTGCGCACTTCTTTTTGATCTAAAAAGATACCTGTCATCAAACCATCTTCAAGGTCTACATTGTAAAATGTGAAGTTTTCTTCGATAACAATTGGAAACTCAGGTGCATCGCCTTCAACAAAACCACCACTATATTCGCTGTCTTTAAATCTTACTTTTTCGTATATAGATTTATAATCAAATACTTTTCTAACCGCTTCAAGAATGGCATATTTAAATTTATAAATACCTTTTGAGTACCATTGAATCAACAAATGACCATCGTAATTGTCGATCGTTAATCCCCCAACTCCATCACCTTCAGCATTAAATAATCTAAAAGCATTTGTTCCATCTATATTAAAATAATAATCACGTTCTGCTAATGCAGTATTAAATAATTTCACAAAGAAAGCTGTGTTGATTTCTTGAGCTTTATCGTATGTTTGAACCCAACCTAATCCTTTATGTTGGCGACCAACATAAGCCGTTGCAACATATTGTGATTTATCAGTCACAATTTGAAAAATATCTCCTTCTTTTAAATGATCTTGTGAATAGATATCCTCTTCTTCAATTAAAGGATATCCATTAAAATATTTTGTTTCTTTGCCTTTGTTCAGAGTTGCTATTTTCATCTGACAACTTCCTTTCTGTGTTTCGTTGTAGTTTTATATAGATTAAATTGTTTGCCAAATTTCAATATCATCTACTTCTAATCTTACTGTTGATTTTAACAAATTAGTAATTCGAATGATATATGTTAAATTTCTACAAAGGAAATACTATATATCGTTTCGCAAATTACATATATCACTTCAACTATTTACTAGTTTTCATGATTTTACAAATGGATAACTTTTCAACTATTTTATTTGCACTAAAACTTTGTATACAATTTTCAATACTTAATTCACATTACCTGAATCAATCAAATCTAGTTACAAAAAAAGTACTATCCATAAACTTCATTGACCTGTATCTAAGTAAGTTAGAGATATATCTAACTTATAGCGTACACATCAAAATGTTTAATAGATAGTACTTTTATAATGCTTTTAATTATGGTCGCTCTCGTAATTGTAACGAATAAGAAATGATGATTGCCAATAACATTAATAGTAATGTTGGCGTAATGAACACTGAAAGTAGAAGTCCATGAATCATTATATTTATAAATTCCGTTAACAATTTAAAGAATAAAATGCTCCCCATAAATAGTTGTAAATAATAAAACTTACCTTTTAAGTGGAAAGTTAACGTTGTAGCGATATATGCGATAATAATGACTAGCAGAATTAGTAATGTAACCCATTCAATAACATATTGTGTCTGTGATAATTTCCAATCACCAGATACAAATAATGCATTACGATTATTAAATTCTAAAAATGTGAATAAAAAGATGACGACACCACAAAATAGTTCGACATACATCGGTTTAACCCATTTCGGTTTTCTCATCCAATCAGGAATATCGTCCTCTTGAATATCGATAATATCATTAACTTTCTTTTTGAATTTATCTCTTTTAGCTCTAATTTTATCTAAATCGACACTTCTTCTTGTCTTACGTGCATATTCTGTAGTCTTATCTTGGAGTTGCTTCAAGTGAATTTTAGTTTGATTCGTGACATTCCCTTTACTTGTTCTTGATAATTCTGGCTCCTCTTCACCTAATTCTTGCTTTGTTAAAGGTAAAGCTCGGCGCAAGAACAAGAAATTCCAAATAGCCATTTGACCAAGTAACCACATAATTATAAAGAAAGCATTGACACTTAAGATATCAATTGATTCTATTTCATTAGCATCAATTCTGCCATACAATGCAATTTGTGTAATTAAATAACTTATACCATAACTTACAATAATCCACATGTAATGATTTTTAACATTTTCCTGATTCAATTCATCTTTATAGACGATATATCCTATATGAATTGTAAATGGAATAATGAAAATCACTGCAAAGAATCCATAAACTTGCGTCATTAATATAAGTGTAATAATAAAGTACATGATACCGATAACTAAGAAAAAGATAGAAATATCATAGTCATACTTAATAGTTCTAAGTAATGTATGACCAATCAACATAACTAAAATACCGAATATAATTATCACAATTGCACTAACTATAGGGAAATTACCTATAAATCGACTCATTACTTTAATAATTTCACTGAAAAATGCATTCAGAAATTCCCACACATTATGAACATGTGTATCAACTTTTTTACCACCATTTAATTGTTTAATTAAAGGCAAGTTAATTAAAATAATGAGACCAGTGAAGAGTGAAACGATACCGATTAAATAGCTAAAAATAATTTCGGCGTGTTTCCTAAGAAAAGACATTATGTTCACCTCAAAATCATTATATATTAATCTAATGTTGTTGTCTTTAGATAAATGAATAAATAGTGCTATAGACTTAGAAAAGTTTAACGAAAGTACAACCGGGTAAGATTTATATATAAATAATTATCCAATTTGGGAGGAATTAATCATGTCAAATGAAAATCAAAATAAAAAAGCAGCAGAAAAAGCTAAAGAAGTTGAAGAAAAACTAAAAGATAAAAAAGAAGAAAAAACAGAAGATATTAATCAAACAAAACAAGATATCCAAGATACACTAAATTAATTTAGAGCCCCTTACAACTTTTAGTTGTTAGGGGCTTTTATGCTTGCGCTCACCGCAAGTATCCCACTTTTATCTTACAAACAATAATTCGTAAGCCATTATGCACGGGTTGTTCACTGTTGTTAAAGAGGTATGATTGATAAGTATCCCTCTTCACTTATCAACTTAATATTATTACATGTCACATATTTTTATATCTTTAATTACTAACATTTCTACTACATCTTTAATTTAAATCTAATGCTAATATTATAAATTTTAAATCGAATTAAACGAAATTTCATGAAGATAACCTATTGACATAAGTTTATAAACGTCTTACAGTATAATTAATTAAATAAATCGCACACACTAGGGGTGTTTTATACTGAGATGAGGCTTGCCCTCAAACCCTTTGAACCTGATCTAGCTTGAACTAGCGTAGGAAAGTGTTACTATACATATGTTTTACTAATATATATTGTGAACGCATAACTTTCCTATGGATGGTTGTGCGTTTTTTTATTAGGAGGATGTAAAAATGTCAAAAGGTTTAAAGCTATCTGAAATACTAGTAACCGTACTTATTTCAGTAGTATTCGCAGTTATTTACAATTTATGGTGGTTTGTTTACAATGGTGTGCAAGCTACAGGCCTTCACCTCGAACAATTAACAAACGGGGTTTGGTTCATGGCAGCGATTGTCTGCTATCTAATTATTCCAAAACCAGGTATTGCTTTATTGGCTGAATTTGCTGCAGGTGCCGGCGAAACTATCATTATGGGTCGTTTCGATATTCCGACAATCGTTTACGCTTTCATACAAGGTTTAGCGTGTGAACTTGTCTTTGCAATTTTTAAATATCAATCTCGTTCAGTTATGGTAGCTATGTTAGCAGGTTTTTGTACAGCTATCGCGGCTTTCCCGATCGATTATTTCTATGGTTATTTAAATGAGGTTGCAGGTTGGAACTTAACATTATTCATCGTATTTAGATTAATTAGTGGTGCAGTAGTCGCCGGCGTCCTATCTTACCTTTTAGTAAAAGCTTTAGATAAGACAGGCGTAACAAAATTATTTAGACCAGCTGCTAAAGAAGATTACGACAACTTATAAGAGGAGCATTCAGAGTGTTAAAAGTAAGTGATTTACGATTAAAATATCCAAGTGGTCAGCGTAAAATTTTCGATCATTTAAATATCACTATTCAAGACAAAGAAAAAGTACTTTTACTCGGTCCTTCTGGTTGCGGTAAAAGTACACTTCTGAATGTATTAAGTGGTATTGTTCCTAATTTAATTGAATTACCTATGAAATATGATGAACTAATCGTTGAACCATTAAGTGGCGTTATTTTCCAAGACCCTGATAGCCAGTTTTGTATGCCAAAAGTATACGAAGAACTTGCATTCGTTTTAGAAAATAGACAAGTACCACGTGAAGACATGGATGCGTTAATTATCAATGCTTTAAATATGGTCAATTTAAATGTTACCCCTGAAACGTATATCAAAGATTTAAGTGGCGGGATGAAACAGAAATTGGCAATTGTTGAAACCATTCTTCAACAATCAAAAACATTGTTTTTAGATGAACCGACAGCAATGTTAGATGTTCAAGCAACGGAAGATTTATGGACTAAACTAATTGAACTTTGGGAAGATCAAACTGTTGTAATCGTTGAACATAAAGTTAAACACATCTGGAATCATGTCGACCGCGTCATTTTGATGGATTATAACGGAAATATCATTGCCGATGAATGTCCTGAAATCATATTACAGAAGTATGTACATTTACTCAGTGAATATGGTGTGTGGCATCCACGAGCATGGGAATTCGCTCCAAGTCGTGTTGACTTTCCAACAACAAACTCACACTTATTACAATTTAAAAATGGACGTATTATTCGCGGTAAATCAACGTTGTTCTCATTCTCAGATTTAGAAATTGGTTTAGGTGAGTGGATTACAATTACAGGGGCAAATGGTAGTGGTAAAACAACCTTGCTTGAATCAATTATGCAATTGATTAAATATCAAGGTGATGTTTATTTTGAAAATCAGCGTTTAACAAAAATTAAACATGCAGCAAAACACATGTATCTAGTTTATCAAAACCCAGAGTTACAATTTATAACAAATTCGGTTTATGATGAAATTAACATTCATTTTAATCACCTTTCTAAAGATCAAAGTGATGATGAAACGATACAACTTTTAAAACTTTTAGATTTAGAAAATGTTAAAGATCAACATCCATATGAGTTGTCTATTGGTCAAAAACGACGCCTTAGCGTAGCTACCGCACTAAGTTCTAAAGCTGATATCATCTTTTTAGATGAACCGACATTTGGACTTGATAGCCATAATACATTCCAGTTGATCAAACTTTTCCAAAAACGCATTAATTTGGGACTAAGTATTGTCATGGTTACACATGACGATGAAATAATTGAACGTTATCCATCAAGAAGACTTAAAATTTCAGATGGTGCGTTACAAGATTGTGATGGTGATACGAATGTATGAGCAATGGAAAGTTCGGCAATCATTTGTTGATGATGTCAACATTATAACGAAACTATTTCTTGGAATTATACTATTTTTCTTTATTATATTTGTTCATAATTTCGATTTTATGCTTTATATCACTACCTTAATGTTAGTTTTCTTATTGCTGTTTAATGGTACTCAGTTTAAAATTACAGCAATTTTTATAACTATAAGTATTGGCTTTGCATTACTCTCTTCCCTGTTCATGATTTTATACGGGAACGGTAGCCATACAATTTTGAAATTCGGATTTATCCATATTACAACAGAAAGTTTAGTTCGTGGTTTACATGTTTCATTAAGAACCATTGCTATTTCATTTTTCGGTATCTTAATCGCACTCACATCTCAGGTTGTCATGATTTTTTATAGTTTAATGCAACATTTAAAGGTTAAATCCAAAGTTGCTTATGCATTCATGGCTGCCATTCGTATGATACCTTTAATGATTAGTTCTTTAATACAGCTTCGCAGATCTTTAAAAATGCGCTATCAGATGATAGACGCAGCAAATTATAGAGGATTAAAGCGATTTAAGCATTTAATCATACCTCTATTAAGTCAAAACATTAGAAAGGCACATCAATTATCAGTTGCGATGGAGTCGAAAGGATTTAGAGATGGTCCTCGTACTTACTATTACAACGTACCTTTCTCATATAAAGATGTAATCTTTATTATAGTCTTAATTGCCATTATTACTTTGGCATATTATTGTTCAATCACCTTACCCATCACGGGCATTGATGATGTTCGTCTTGGTCGTGTAGGTTAAATTTTATCCATAATTGTATAGATACTAAATTAGAAATTCATTGTATAGAAAAAGAAAACCATTTATTCCATACTAAACAAAAGAGGTGCCACAAACATGTTATTTTGTTCATCCAAACATGTTGTGGCGCCTCTTTTGTATTACATATACATAATCACAAATTTGGTACAGAAATCAATGTCCTAGACTCTACAACTAAAAAAGCTATGAAAAAATCTATCGTTATAGATTTGTTCATAGCTAATCTTAGTATTTTTAAATATACTTATTTAAGTTGTAGTGCTTTATTCGCAATATCATGACGATAGAATAAATGGTCACTTTGTATTTGATATACTTTTTCGTATGCGTCTCGCTGTGCATCATGTACATTGTGACCTTTTCCGATGGCAAGTATAACTCTACCACCTGAAGTAACAAAGGTATCACCTTGCTTCTTTAATCCACTAACAAAATAGTTTTCATTTAAATCAAAGCCACTTACTTTATGCCCTTTTTCATATGCATCAGGATATCCTTTTGATGCCAACATGACCCCTACAATAGCTTCATTTTTCCATTTGAATTCAGTACGTTTTCCTTCATCTAAATCAATAATATGCTGCATTAAATCACTTTCCATGCGACTTAATAATACTTGAGCTTCAGGATCACCAAAACGGGCATTAAATTCTATTACTTTTGGACCATCTTTAGTTAGAATAGCACCAATGTATAATACACCGAAGAATTGATAACCTTCATTAAGCATTGCCTTTGCAATGGGTTGTGCAATCGTTTCATTTGTAAGTTTTAAAACATCGTCACTAATATGTGGTACTGGACAATAAGCCCCCATACCACCAGTATTTGGTCCTTCATCATGATCAAATGCGCGTTTATGATCTTGTGCAATACAGTCGAAAGGAACTGCTAAATCACCATTAACAAATGTCATTAGAGAGAACTCTTCACCTTCTAAAAACGTTTCAAATACTACAGTACCTTCTTCTTCATCACCATACATAATCTCAATAGCACTTCTGGCTGCTTCAATAGTATCTGCAATAATAACGCCTTTCCCAGCAGCTAATCCATCTTTCTTGACAACAACGGGCAATTCACAATTTTCAATATATGTTAAAGCATCCTTTTTTCGCTCAACTTCTTTATAATCAGCAGTTGGAATATTATATTTTTCCATTATCTTTTTAGCAAATAATTTTGAGCCTTCGATTTGAGCTGCTTGTTTATTTGGACCAAACACTTTGAAACCATTCGCTCGCAAAATGTCTGCTAGTCCATCAATTAGCGGTTGTTCTGGACCTATAACTACCCAATCAACACTTTGCTTTTTAGCAAAATCGACAATAGCTTCATGATCAGATTCTGAAATTTCAGTGTGTACTTCAGCTATAGGTGTCATTGCCTCATTACCTGGAATGACAAAAACTTGTTTAACTAGATTCGATTGATTAAGTTTATATGCAAGTGCATGTTCTCGTCCACCAGCACCAATTACTAATACATTCATTTATGTTACGCCCCTTTAAAATTAGTGTTTAAAATGTCGAGTGCCTGTGACTACCATTGCAATACCATGTTTATTAGCCATATCAATTGAATCTTGATCTTTAATCGAACCACCCGGTTGGATAATTGCCTTTATACCATGTTGTGCTGCAAGTTCAACTGTATCTCCCATAGGGAAAAATCCATCAGATACTAACGCCACATGATCATTGATTTCAATAGCTCTTTCTAATGCAATTTTAGCAGCACCGACACGATTCATTTGTCCAGCACCTATTCCTACAGTTTGTTTATTATTACTTAAAATAATTGCATTACTTTTTACTGATGGTACAACTTTCCATCCTAATAACATTGCTTCCCATTGTTCATCAGTAGGTGCAACTTCTGTAACAACTTTCATTTCTTCTTTTGGTACGACATAATTGTCTTTATCTTGAACTAAATATCCGCCAGATACTGAAACAAACTCTTCTTCGTTACTGTCTATAGTCATATCAATTTCTAATAATCTTACATTCTTCTTTTGTTTTAAAATATCTAATGCTTCATCTGTAAATTTTGGTGCAATAATGACTTCCAAAAAGATACTATGCAATTGCTCTGCTAACTCAGGTGTTACAGATCGGTTTAATGCAACAATTCCACCAAATATTGATTGACTATCCGCTTCATACGCATGTTGAAATGCTTGTTCTATCGTGTCACCGATACCAACACCACATGGATTCATGTGTTTAACTGCAACTGCAGCAGGTGTATCAAACTTTTTAACTAGAGCTAGTGTAGCATCTGCATCTTTAATATTGTTATAGCTTAATTGTTTCCCATGTAATTGTTTAGCGCCTGCAATCGTGTGCTTAGCATTCGAAGTTCTCACAAAATACGCTGATTGTTGTGGATTTTCTCCATATCTTAAAGTTTCTTTATCCCCTTTAAAGAAACGTACAATCGCTTCATCATATTCTGCAGTATGCTCAAAAACTTTGATCATTAATGATTGTCTATACGACTCATCTAACGAATCGTTTCTTAATCGCGTCAATACTTCTTGATAATCTGCAGGATGTACAATTGTCGTTACATGTTTATAGTTTTTAGCTGCAGCACGTAACATTGTTGGACCACCAATATCAATATTTTCAATTGCTTCGTCCATCGTCACATCAGGGTTTGCAACAGTTTGTTGGAATGGATATAAATTAACTACTACCATATCAATTAAATCTATATGTTGTTCTGATAATTCATTTAAATGCTGCGGTTTATTTCGATCAGCTAAAATGCCACCATGAACAGCCGGATGTAATGTTTTAACACGGCCATCCATTATTTCTGGAAAATGTGTTAAATCTGAAACAGAACGAACTGGTACATTTGCTTCATCTAATATACGTTTAGTACCACCTGTTGAATATAATTCATAATTTAATTGCGTTAACGCTTTAGCAAACTCTACAATACCTGTTTTATTTGATACGCTCAAAATAGCTTTCTTCATCACATACATACTCCTTATTTTACAATTTTAGCAATAACACTTGGATATAACTCATATTCCAATTTTTTTACTTTCTCTTCTAATTGTTCTTTTGAATCGTCCGGTCTAATATCACATTGTCTCTGTTCAATAATTTCTCCCGTATCCATACCACTATCAACATAATGTACTGTCGAACCAGTAATAGTATCGCCACTATGATATGCTTGGCCTATTGCGTCAATCCCCTTATATTTCGGCAATAGAGATGGATGTATATTCAATATTTTACCTTCAAATGAAGCTAATAAGTCTGGACCAATTAGACGCATGTAGCCAGCTAAAATAATCCACTCTACCTTATCTTTATTTAATAAAGTTACTAAATGTTGTTCATACGCTGCTTTTGAATCAAATTGTTTTGGTTCATTAATATACACAGGTATATCGTGCTTTTTTGCTCTATCTATACAAAACGCATTTTGATGATCCGTATATAGCGCCGTAACTTCAATATTTTCAAGTTTTCCTGATTCAACATGATCAACTATATTTTCAAAGTTACTTCCTGAACCAGATGCAAAAATCGCAATTTTAACCATTGTTATACCCCCAACAATTCAATTGCAGTTGACTCATTTTTCACAATATGACCAATCTGATAGGCTTCCACATCTTGTTCGGCTAAAATCTTCAATGCGCGTGATGCATCTTTTTCATCAACGATAACTGTATAGCCAATACCCATATTAAAAATGTTATACATTTCATTTGTGTCAATATTGCCTTGCTGTTGTAACCAATCAAATATTTTTGGCGTTGGAAATGATGTAGTATCAATTCTAGCAGCATATCCGGCTGGCAATGCACGTGGAATATTTTCATAAAAACCTCCACCAGTAATATGATTCATTGCCTTAATAGAAACTTCTTTTTTCAAAGCAAGTACAGGTTTGACATATAATTTAGTTGGTTCTAAAAAGACATCTATAAATGGACGATTATCGAAGTTTGATGCCAAATCAATGCCTGATTCATTAATTAATTTACGCACTAAACTGTATCCATTTGAATGAATGCCACTTGACGCAAGCCCTATAACAACTTGTCTCTCTTTTACTTCTGAACCATCTACATAGTCATCCTTTTCAACTACTCCAACAGCAAATCCAGCTACATCATATTCGCCTTCGTGATACATTTCACCCATTTCAGCAGTCTCTCCACCGATAAGTGCAGTATTCGTTTCAACACATGCATCACTAATACCTTTAACAATTTGTTCAATAACTTCAGGAACAACTTTATTTGTAGCGATATAATCTAAAAAATACAATGGTTCTGCACCTGTCGTTAAAATATCATTAACACACATTGCAACTGCATCGATACCTATCGAATCATGTTTACCATAGTCGATAGCTAGTTTTAATTTCGTACCTACTCCGTCTGTTCCAGAAACTAAAACTGGCGCTGTCATATTTAATTGTGATAAATCAAATGTAGCACCGAATCCACCTAAACCACCAATAACTTCTTTACGCATCGTACGTTTAACATGACTAGACATTCTTTCTACAGATTCATAACCAGCATGAATATTTACACCAGATTGTTCATATGCTTTAGACATTTAAATTTCCCTCGCTATCAAAAAAGTGTTTGTTTTTAGAAATATATTGCTTTTGTCGATGACTTAAATGTGCTTTATAATTTGCTTCATAATCATATAACCCTGCAGGATAATCTCCAGTGAAACTTTCTACACATAAGCCACTATAAGGCGCGTCATAATCTAAACCAATTGATTCAATTAACCCATCTACAGATAGATATGCTAACGAATCAGCGCCAATATAATCTTTAATTTCTTCAGGTGATTTGCTTGCAGAAATTAATTCTGCCGTTGTTGAAACATCGATTCCATAAAAACTCGGGAACATAAATTCCGGCGATGCTATACGCACATGCACTTTATTTGCACCAGAATCTTTTAACATTTTCACAATGCGTCGAATTGTCGTACCGCGAACAATAGAATCATCAACAAGAATAATATTTTTACCGTCTACAATATCTTTCACTGCAGATAGCTTCACCCTTACACCTTGTTCACGTAACTCTTGCGTTGGTTGAATAAATGTTCTTGCAACATATTGATTTTTAACTAGTCCCATTTCATATGGCAAACCGATTTCTTCAGCATAACCGCTCGCTGCAGATAATGATGAATTAGGTACACCGATGACCATATCAGCGTTTACAGGGCTTTCTTGGGCTAATTTTTTACCAGAAGCTTTACGTACTGCATGGACATTTTTACCAGCTATTGTTGAGTCTGGTCTCGCAAAATAAATATATTCCATCGCAGAAATTGCAGTTGTCGTATGATGTGTATAGGATTTAACTGTAATACCTTTATCGTTAATCACGACATATTCACCTGCATGAATATCTTGAACAAATTCTGCACCTAACACATCTATTGCACATGTTTCACTTGCAAGGATGTATGTACCATCTTTCATTTTACCTACAACAAGAGGTCTGATAGCATTTGGATCTACTGCGCCATATAACGCATCTTTAGTTAAAATCGCAAATGTAAAACCGCCTTTAACTTTTCGCAAACTTTCTTTCAACGCTTCCTCAAAAGTAGGAGCTTTACTTCGACGTATCAAATGCATAATGACTTCAGTATCAGAAGACGAATGGAAGATAGCACCTTGTTTTTCTAAATTCTGACGCAATGATTTAGCATTAATGAGGTTACCATTATGACAAATACCTACACTCATATCATAAAAGTGATACAGAAACGGTTGAATATTTTCAATACCTTTATTACCTGAAGTAGCATAACGGACGTGACCAATTGCATGTTGATATCCTTTTAATCGTTCCATTTGGTCATCTTTAATCGCTTCAGTTAGTAAGCCTAATCCTCGCTCGCCTTTTAATTCATTTTGATCAGAAACAACTATACCTGCACCTTCTTGACCACGATGTTGCAAACTATGAAGTCCCATATATGTTAGTTGCGCTGCTTCAGGATGATTCCAAATACCAAACACGCCACATTCTTCGTTTAATCCTGAGTAGTTAAACATTGAGCAATTGCCCCTTCCCATATTTGTTTAATATCTGAAACATTTTCACTAATCTCTGTATATGGTGTTGTTACTTTGAAATTATCACTATCTGTTAAAAGTCCAATTTCTATTGCATTATCAATATTTAAAGTTTTACCTGATTTAACAGAAACAACATATCGGCCTTGTGTCTCACTAAACAATTGTGCATTTGTTATATCTATTGAAGACTTTAATCCTAAACCGTAATGCGCACTTAGTTTAGCTAAGGTAATCAGTAAGCCACCTTTACCAACTGTTTGAACATGTGATAATAGTCCTTCACGAATAGCGGTCTTGATTGATTCACCTTTTTCAACTTCTGAACTCAAATCTAATGGCTCATATTCATGATTAACTTTGCCATAAATTAACTTTTCAAGTTGACTACCACCAAAGTCGTCCTTAGTATCACCGATTAAATATAATTTATCTCCAACTTGAGGTTCAAAATCATTTAAATAATTTACATTTTCAATCAAACCTACCATTCCAACAACTGGTGTTGGGAAAATAGAAGTACCTTTCGTTTCGTTATATAAAGATACATTACCAGAAACTACTGGTGTCTTAAGAATTTCGCATGCTTCTGCCATACCCTTCGTTGAATCTATCAGCTGTTGATAAATTTCTTTCTTTTCAGGAGAACCATAATTTAAGCAGTCAGTCATTGCTAATGGTGTGGCTCCAACCGCAATTAAATTACGATAAGCTTCAGCTACTACCATCTTTCCACCTTCATATGGATTGTTATATACATAACGCGCTTCACCATCAATTGTTGAAGCAATTGCCTTATTTGTGCCTTCCACACGAACTACCGATGCTTGAAGTCCTGGCTTAATTATCGTATTGGCACCAACTTGTTGGTCGTATTGATCATATAAATAGTGTTTAGATGCTATAGTCGGATGTTTAAGTAATTTAAAGAAAGTATCTTTAACATCGATGTGTGTATAATCATTTTTAGAAGTATTATAATTTTTTTCTTCTCCTTCTAAAATATATACAGGTGCTTCATCAGCTAGTGGTTCAACTGGAATGTCAGCATAAACTTCGTCTTCATATGTTAAAACAAAACGATTTGTATCTGTAACTTCACCTATAACAGCACTATCCAATTCGTGCTTATCAAATAAATCTAAGAATTTTTGTTCAGTACCTTTTTCAACAACTAGTAACATACGTTCTTGAGTTTCTGAAAGCATCATTTCGTAAGGAGAAATACCTGGCTCACGTGTTGGCACTTGTTCTAATCTCAAATGTAAACCACTACCACCTTTTGCCGCCATTTCAGAAGATGAAGATGTTAAACCAGCAGCACCCATATCTTGAATACCAACTAATTCATCAAATGTAATTGCTTCAAGTGTTGCTTCCATTAATTTTTTACCTACAAATGGATCACCGATTTGTACAGAAGGTCGTTTACTTTCGCTTTCTTCCGTCAATTCTTCAGATGCAAAAGTAGCACCATGAATACCATCTCGACCAGTTTTCAAACCAACATAAATGACCGAATTACCTACACCTTTTGCTGTGCCTTTTTGAATCATGTCGTGATTGATAACACCAACGCACATTGCATTAACTAGTGGATTGCCATCGTATCGTTCATCAAATTCAATTTCACCAGCTGTTGTTGGTATACCAATACAGTTGCCGTAGCCACCTATCCCTTTAACAACACCTTTAAGTAATCGTTGGTTTTGCTTATTATCTAATTCTCCAAATCTAAGACTGTTTAACAAATTAATAGGTCTAGCCCCAATAGAGACAATGTCACGAATGATTCCACCAACGCCTGTAGCAGCCCCTTGGTATGGTTCAATTGCTGATGGATGATTGTGAGATTCTACTTTAAATACTACGGCTTGATTATCACCGATATCGACTACCCCTGCACCTTCACCTGGACCCATAAGCACATGCTCACCTGACGTAGGAAATTGCTTTAAAAACGGTTTAGAATGTTTATAAGAACAATGTTCACTCCACATAACAGAAAAGATACCTGTTTCTGTAAAGTTAGGTTGTCTGCCTAAAATATCGCAAACTTTTTCATATTCTTGATCACTTAATCCCATATCTTGATATACTTTTTCAAGTTTAATTTCTTCAACGCTTGGTTCGATAAATTTAGACATGTTGTTCCCTCCAACTTTTTACCATCGCTTCAAATAATTTCACACCACTATCAGTACCTAACAACGTTTCTAAAGCTCTTTCAGGATGTGGCATCATGCCACACACATTGCCTTTTTCGTTAACAATTCCTGCAATATCATCATATGAACCGTTCGGATTATTCACATATTTCAGAATAATTTGATTGTTAGTTTTTAATTGTTGATATATTTCATCAGTACAATAATAATGACCTTCACCGTGAGCTACAGGATATATAACTTTTTCACCTTGTTCATAAAGATTTGTAAATGCCGTTTGATTATTCACTATTTCTAACTCTTCATTTCTACTAATAAATAAATGTGAATCGTTATGCAATAATGCACCAGGTAATAAGCCAATTTCAGTTAAAATTTGAAACCCATTACAAACACCTAATACTGGCTTACCTTCAGCTGCAAGACGTTTAACTTCAGAAATAATCGGCGCTACACTAGCCATTGCCCCAGATCTTAAGTAATCCCCGAATGAAAATCCACCAGGAATAAGTACGCCATCAAATCCACTTAGTGATGTTTCTCTATAATCTACATATTCCGCTTCAACACCACTTTTAATAGCAGCATTAAACATGTCTCTATCACAATTCGAACCTGGAAAAACAAGAACCGCAAATTTCATTTTATGCATTCTCCTTTTCATCATCTAACACTTTATAGCTATATTCTTCAATCACTGTATTTGCAAACAATTTTTCACTTAGAGTTGTAATAATGTTGTGTACCTTTTCATCACTAACCTCATCCACTGTCATATATAATACTTTTCCTACACGAATATCATTCACTTGTGCATAACCTAAATCATGTACAGCTCGAGTAAGCGTTTGTCCTTGCGTATCTAATACTTGTGGTTGTAATGTGATATGTAGTTCAATTGTTTTCATTATTTTAAATCCTCCAATTTGTTTAAAAATATTTGATATGTTTCAATCAGTGATCCAGTGTTATTTCTATATACATCTTTATCAAAGTTTGCATTGGTAGCTTTATCCCAAATTCGACATGTATCTGGAGATATTTCATCCGCTAACAAAATTTGATCAGTCTCAGTCTTTCCAAATTCGATTTTAAAATCTACTAATTTTAAATTCATCGCATCCATTAATTGTTTTAATACTTGATTAATTTCTAGCGCTTTCGTTTTTAATGTTTCAATATCTTTATCTGTCGCAATATTCAGTAATTTGATGTGATCATCTGTAATCAAAGGATCATTTAATGCATCATTTTTATAGAAAAATTCCACAAGTGGTTCTCTAAAAACTTCACCATTTTCAAAACCTAAACGCTTTGTAATAGATCCGCTAGCAATATTACGAACAACTACTTCTAATGGAATTATTTTCACAGGCTTAACTAATTGTTCTGTTTCAGATAATTGCTTAATAAAGTGACTTTCTATTCCATTTTCTTGTAAATATTTAAATATAATAGAAGTAATTTGATTATTTAATCGCCCCTTACCTGCCATTGTGTCTTTCTTAGCACCGTTTCCAGCAGTAACTTCATCTTTATATTCAACTCTTAATTCATTTTCTTGATTTGTTGAGAAAATGCGCTTCGCTTTTCCTTCATATAATAATGTCATGCTTTAATTACTCCCCTCAAATTTAGCGTACATATCTTGTTCAGTTTGGTTTACATCATTCGTTAGTACAGTCATATGACCCATTTTTCTGTTATCTTTACGCTCAGACTTACCATAAATATGTAAGTGCCACTCTGGATGTTCATTAAATTCATTTTCCAATAAATCTAAGTCTTTACCTAGTAAGTTCATCATGACTGCAGGCTTTAATAATTCAATTGAATTTGGTAATGATTGTCCGGTAACTGCTAAAATATGAGTATCAAATTGTGAATAATCACACGCTTCAATTGAATAATGTCCGGAATTGTGAGGCCTTGGTGCAATCTCGTTCACATACAATTGGTTGTTACTATCTATAAAAAATTCAACTGTAAATGTTCCAATGAAATGAATCGATTGGATAATTTTATTAACTTGCTCTTTCGCCTCAGCTGTTTTATCTATTCTCGCTGGAACAATTGTTTTGAAAAGTATTTGATTTCTATGCTCATTTTCTTGTAATGGGAAATAAGTGATTTGATTGTTGTCTCCTCTTGTAACAGTAAGTGATACTTCTTTCTTGATATTCAAATATTTTTCAGCTACGCATTCACTAGTTTCAATTAATTTAAAACCTTCTTGTAAGTCTTTTTCGTTGTTAATTAAAACTTGACCTTTGCCATCGTAGCCACCAAATCTAGTTTTTACAATAAAAGGATATCCTAATGTTTCAATTGCTTTGTCAATATCTGTAGATTCTTTTACTGAAATGAATGGGACAACTTTGGTACCAGCACTTTTTAATGTTTCTTTTTCAGTTAAGCGGTCTTGTAATAACTGTATAGCTTGGTAACCTTGCGGAATATTGTACTTTTCACATAATAGTTTTAATTGTTGGGCTGAAATGTTTTCAAATTCATAAGTAATCACATCACATTTTTGTCCTAATTGATTGAGTGCCTTTTCATCGTCATACTTGGCTTGTATAAATTCGTGTGCAACGTATCTACATGGACAATCTTCAGTAGGATCCAATACAGCCACTTTATAACCCATTTTTTGAGCTGATTGTGCCATCATCTTTCCAAGCTGACCACCACCAATAATGCCAATAGTCGCACCAAACTTTAATTTATTGAAGTTCATTTTGCATGTCCTCCACTTTTTGAATTAACGAAGATTCATATTGATTTAGTTTTTCAACTAAAGAAGGATTTTGAATACTTAACATTCTTGCTGCAAGTATACCTGCATTTTTAGCACCTGCTGCACCAATTGCAGTCGTTGCAACCGGAATACCTCCTGGCATTTGAACAATAGATAATAAAGAATCTAGACCCTTTAAACTTTTTGTTTCAATTGGTACTCCAATAACTGGTAGCGTTGTTAATGATGCAACCATACCTGGTAAATGTGCCGCACCGCCAGCGCCTGCAATGATAATGTCTATACCTCTTTCTCTCGCTTCAGAAGCAAATTGAACCATCATTTTTGGCGTACGATGTGCGGATACTACTTGTTTTTCGTACGGAATTTCAAAATAATCCAACATGTTACAACTCTCTTGCATAATTTTCCAATCGGAAGAACTGCCCATAATGACTGCTACTTTCACTTTGTACACCCTTTCAAAAGTTTGAATTGTGAATTACTTTAGTTGTATATTATAGATATAGCATAACAAGCAATTTCTGCTTTTTCAATCAAAAATCGAACTTTATTTTGGTTTTTTGTTTGAATTTACGTCTTTTGCTATATAAATTAGTTTTATAAACTAACAAAGTTAGGATATTGACAATAGGAGGAGAAGTTTTTATGGTTGCTAAAATTTTAGATGGTAAACAAATTGCCAAAGACTACAGACAGGGGTTACAAAATCAAGTTGAAGCGCTAAAAGAAAAGGGTTTTACACCTAAATTATCCGTTATATTAGTTGGTAATGATGGCGCTAGTCAAAGTTATGTTAGATCAAAAAAGAAAGCAGCTGAAAAAATTGGTATGATTTCAGAAATCGTACATTTGGAAGAAACAGCTACTGAAGAAGAAGTATTAAACGAACTAAATAGACTAAATAATGATGATTCTGTAAGTGGTATTTTGGTACAAGTACCACTACCAAAACAAGTTAGCGAACAGAAAATATTAGAAGCAATCAATCCTGATAAAGATGTGGACGGTTTTCATCCAATTAATATAGGGAAATTATATATCGATGAACAAACTTTTGTACCTTGCACACCGCTCGGCATCATGGAAATATTAAAACATGCTGATATTGATTTAGAAGGTAAAAATGCAGTTGTAATTGGACGAAGTCATATTGTTGGACAACCAGTTTCTAAGTTACTACTTCAAAAAAATGCATCAGTAACAATCTTACATTCTCGTTCAAAGGATATGGCATCATATTTAAAAGATGCTGATGTCATTGTCAGTGCAGTTGGTAAGCCTGGTTTAGTAACAAAAGATGTTGTCAAAGAAGGAGCAGTAATTATCGATGTTGGTAATACGCCAGATGAAGATGGCAAATTAAAAGGTGACGTTGATTATGATGCAGTTAAAGAAATTGCTGGAGCTATTACACCAGTTCCTGGTGGCGTTGGCCCATTAACAATTACTATGGTATTAAATAATACTTTGCTTGCAGAAAAAATGCGTCGAGGTATTGATTCGTAAAGAGCCTGAGACATAAATCAATGTTCTATGCTCTACAAAGTTATAATGGCAGTAGTTGACTGAACGAAAATTCGCTTGTAACAAGCTTTTTTCAATTCTAGTCAACCTTGCCGGCGGGGCCCCAACAAAGAGAAATTGGATTCCCAATTTCTACAGACAATGCAAGTTGGGGTGGGACGACGAAATAAATTTTACGAAAATATCATTTCTGTCCCACTCCCTAATAACTGAGTTTTAATGAACTCTTTTAACCCACATTAAATATTATTTCGCAATTGCAATGAATAACAAGAAAAATCTGGAACATTAATCAATCAAATGCTCCCCTCAAAGTAGACATTGAAAAAATGAAGGCTTTGAAGGGAGCATTTCACATTGTTCTAGGCTCAACAATTTTATATAGTCAGTAGTTAATTGAATGAAAAAAGCTTGTAACAAGCTTTTTTCAATTCTAGTCAGGG